>RFKO01000070.1 GCA_003694235.1 Anaerolineae bacterium | reverse complement strand
ATTATATGCCGATTCGCGCTCGAAAATCTGCCCCGGCGTGTTCTTGATCGTCCCCCGCCCCCAAAGCAAGGCCAGCAACCCCAGCAGCAGGGGGATCCACGCCCAGCGGAGGGCGGTTTTCCCTCCTCGATAGCGCCACAATCCCCAAAGCGCCACCAGGCTGAGGAACGCCCCAAAAACCAGGAAAGTCAGCGTCACCCCGATCAGCGGGATCAGCCAGAGAACCGGAATGAATGTCCCCACGAATGATCCCAGCGTGGAAATGGCGTAAACCCGACCGGCAACCGTGCCGGCGCGGCTGGCGTCCTCCATCGCCAGGCGGATGGCAAAGGGCGAGATCATCCCCAGCAAGGTGACGGGCAGGATGAACAACACCAGAACGGCCGAGAACGAGCCGGCCAGCACGCCAACCGCCAGCCGGTCGAACGCGTTCGCCGCGGTGCGCAGCACAGGCCGGGAGAGAAAAGGGATCACGCCACTGCTCAACGCCCCCCACGCCAACAAGCGGTAGAACAGGCCGGCGTCAGGATGACGGTCGGCCAGCCTGCCGCCCAGAAAATATCCGAGGGTGAGATATACCAGGATCAGACCGATGATACTGGCCCAGACCAGATTGCTGGTGCCAAACACATATCCCAGCAGGCGCGAGGCCGAGAGCTCTACGGCCAGGGTGGTCATCCCGGCGGCAAACACAGTAAAGTACAACAGCGAGTTTTTACGCATTTCAGTTTCTCCCAAATACAATGATTATAACCGCAAGAGCGGACATGTTGCCGAAATTTCTCTGGAGTCTTATAATCCCACCCGTTGTCCTCATATCATCTCATCACCGATCACGCACCAGGAGAAGCACTGGAATGAATCGAAAAACCCGCAATCTGATCTTCATCATCCCTCTGACGATACTGGCGCTGGCCATCGCCATTCCCACGCAGCCGATCACCATCGGTTCCCGCACCATCTACACCCACCTGGGGCTTGACCTGGTGGGCGGCGTGCAGGTACTGCTGGAGGCCGATCTGCCTGCGGATGCCGAGGTCACAGCCGATGCCATGGAAACCACGCGCACCATCATCGAGAGCCGCGCCAACGGCCTGCTGGGGGTGGGCGAGGCGGTGGTGCAGCGAGTAGGCGAGCGCCGCATCGCGGTGGAACTCCCCGGCGAGACCGACCCCGCCGCCGCCATTGCCGTGCTGGGCGAAACCGGTCAGCTGGAATTCGTGGACATGGGAAAGATCAGCTCCGCCGAAGCGCTGGCCCTGCGCGGCCAAAAGCTGGTGACAGATTATCCCTCCGTCCCCGAAGACCTGCCCCCCGACACCCCGGTTTACCACACCGTGATGACGGGAAAATCGCTGAAGAATGTCGTGGTGGCGCAGAATCAGCTCAAACAGTTCCAGGTTAATTTTGAGCTGGACGAGGAAGGCGCCAAGGTTTTCCGCGAATACACCACCAACAACGTGGGCAGCTACCTGGCCATCGTGCTGGACAAAGAGGTGATCTCGGCGCCGGTGGTGCAATCCCCTATCACCGGAGGGCGCGGGACGATCAGCGGCAATTTCACCGCCGAAACGGCCAACGATCTGGCCATCCAGCTACGATACGGCGCGCTGCCCATCCCCCTCAAAGTGGCAGAAAGCCGTACGGTAGGCCCGTCTCTGGGGGAGGATTCGCTGCGCCAGAGCTTAATCGCCGGCGTGATCGGCTTCAGCCTGGTCGCCCTGTTCATGCTGGGCTACTATCGCCTCCCCGGTCTGCTGGCCGACATCGCCCTGATCGCCTACACTGCCATCACCTTTGCGCTGTTCAAGTTGATCCCGGTGACGCTCACCCTCCCCGGCATCGCTGGCTTTGTGCTCAGCATTGGCGTGGCGGTGGACGCCAATATCCTGATCTTCGAGCGCATGCGCGAGGAATTGCGCAACGGGCGTCGTCTGGAGCACGCCATTGACATCGGCTGGGATCGCGCCTGGCCGTCCATTCGCGACTCCAACGCCGCCACACTGATCACCAGCGCCATTCTCTTCTGGTTCGGCAACACCTACGGCGCCAGTGTGGTCAAAGGGTTCGCCGTCACCCTGGCATTGGGCGTGGCCGTCAGCCTGTTCACCGCCATCGTGGTGACGCGAGCCTTCCTGCACCTGGTGCTGGATCGCATCAAACTCGCTGACCACCGTCGTTGGTTCGGCATATAAACTGCGGAGACTTGATCATGAAGCACTTCGACATTGTTGGCAAACGGTATCTCTACTTTCTGATTTCCTTCATCCTGATCGTCCCCGGTCTGATCGGCCTGGCGATCTGGGGATTTCCTCTGGCAGTTGATTTCTCCGGCGGCAGTCTGAGCGAACTGCATTTTGATTCCGGACAGGCGCCGCCGTTGCAGACCGTGCGGGAGATTTACGCCGAATTTGGCTACGAAGACGCCGAGCCGCGCCACTCCGGCGAGAGCGACCTGATCGTGCGCAGCAAACACATGGACGACGCCACCCATGCGCAAATTATCCAGAAGCTGGAAGAAGCCAGCGGCAGCACGGTGACCGTGCTGCGCTTCGAAAGCGTCGGCCCGACGATCGGGCAGGAGGTCACCCGACGCGCCGTGTACACGATTGGCTTCGCCTCGCTGGCCATTCTCTTCTACATCTGGTATGCCTTCCGCGGCGTCAAAAACGCGCACCGCTACGGCATCAGCGCCATCATCGCCATGCTTCACGATGTATCCGTGGTTCTGGGGATGCAAGCCATCATCAGCCACTTCTTCGGCTGGGAAGTCGATACGCTTTTCCTCACCGCGTTATTGACCGTGATCGCCTTCTCGGTGCACGACTCCATCGTGGTGTTCGACCGCATCCGCGAGAACTTCCGCCTGACACGGCGCAAACCCTTCGAAGAAGTGGTCAACGATTCAATCGTGCAGACCCTCTCGCGCTCAATCAACACGCAATTGACCGTATTCCTCACCCTGCTGGCGTTGCTGCTGTTTGGCGGCAGCACCACGCGCCACTTCATCCTGATCATGATGATCGGGTTGCTCAGCGGTACTTATTCCTCCATCTTCAACGCGGCACCCATCCTGGTGGTATGGGAAAACCAGGAATGGAAGACCTGGTTCCGGCGCTGAACCTCCGCTCCATCACAGAGTAACCCCGACGGCAGGCCTGCATCTCCGGCCTGCCGTTTTTGTTGGACGCGCCTGCAAAAAACAAGCAGAATGCGGCCAGGAGTCGGGCGATGTAGCGCAAGGCTTCGCCTTGTGCGGACAAGCACGCACTCTGCGCTCTCCGCGGTGAATTCGCTCATCCTCCACAACTTTTTAGCGCACCTGAACGACCTGACGGACGGGAAGCGGAATATTTTTGAGGTAGAATGAACATAGAAAAGCTCCCTACAGATTGTCACAGGAAGGTTATCACCTGCACATACGGCAGGCACAGTATCCGAACAAGGAGGAAAACATGAATCGCCGTCTGCTCCTCATCATTCTGGCGCTTCTGACTGCCATGCTGGCCTGCAACAAGCCCGCGGGACAGCAAAGCGCAGCGCCCGAGGCCGGGATCAGCGTCGAACAGGCCATCCAGATGACGCTGACAGCCGTCGCTCTACAGGCGCCGGCCCAACCCCAACAACCGCCGGCCCAGCAGCCGCCTCAGCAGCCGGCCCAACCCCCGCAACAACCGGCCATCCCATCCACCGAAGCGCCCACCCTCACCCCCAGTCCCACCCCCTCGATCACCTCCACTGCCACGCCTGCCACGCCCATGGTCAGCGTCTCGGTCAACACCAACTGCCGCACCGGGCCGGGGAAAATCTACAAACTGGTCGGCGCGCTGCTGGTCGGCGAGCAAACCGAGATCGTCGCCCGCGACCCCAGTGGCCTGTACTGGTACGTGCGCAACCCGGACCGCCCTGGCGAGTTCTGCTGGCTATGGGGACAATACGCCTCCACCACCGGCGATACCGGCTCGCTCCCCGTGTTCACTCCGCCGCCTACGCCGACGTTTACGCCAACGCCTTCTCCCACTCCCACTCCTGCCCCAACGTTCACCGTGGCATACAGCAATGTGGATACCTGCGCCGGCTGGTTTATCGAATTCCAGATCACCAATACAGGCGGGGCGATGTTCCAGTCATACACCATTTCGGTTACCGATACGGTGACATCCGAGACGAAGAGTTTCTCGGCGGAAAAATTCGAAGACTGGAACGGCTGCACATCCGCGGGCGGATACGAAGACCTCGATCCCGGCGATTCGGGCTTTGCCACCAGCGGCACATTGAGCAACGACCCCAGCGGGCATGCTATCAATGCGACGGTAACTTTGTGCACCGAACCGTCACAAGCCGGCACCTGTATTACACAAAGCCTGAGCTTCACTCCCTGAGCGACTGGCGCGCAACCTGCTGCGCTTTTCAGCGTTTTAAATAGTGCCAGGGACATGCCCTGGGGAGAGATCATCTTCCCAGGGCAGTTTTGCCATTTACAGTTCGGGTGCATTAGCCGCTTTTGATGTTCTGTGGCTTTTAGAAAGAGATGGTTGTTTCGAGGAGGAGATGATGAACGTTTCCTGGTTGCTGTGGGTGCTGCTGGCTTACCTTTGCGGCGGCATACCGTTTGCCGTAATTATTGGCCGTCTTTTTCTCAATACCGATATCCGCACAGTTGGCGATGGCAATCCCGGTGCTACGAACGTAATCCGCGCCGGCAGCCGCCGCCTTGGGGCGCTGGCCATCGCCCTGGAAATCGGCAAAGGTTTCCTGCCGGTCTATCTGGCACGCCGGCAGGGGATCGCCGATTGGGCGCTGCTACCGGTCGCCCTGGCCCCCATCCTGGGGCACGCCTTCTCACCGTTTCTCCATTTTCGCGGCGGCAAAGCGCTGGCCGCTACCGGCGGCTCGTGGCTGGCCATCGTCGGGCCGATTGTGTTTCCCGTTTATGCTACCCTTACCGTTCCGGTTTTGCTGCTGGTAACCGAACACGCCTGGGCAGCCGTCAGCGGCATGTTTGCCCTGGTGTGGTTTGCCTGGACCACAGACGGCCCCGGCTGGCTGAGTTCCTTCGCCGTGCTGAACACGCTGCTCATCCTGTGGACGCATCGCCGCGACCTGAATGCCCCGCGCCTGCGGCCCTGGCTGGCTGCAATCCGACTGCCCTGGAGGACATCATGATCTCGTTGCTCTGGGAACAACACAGCCTGCTCGTCATTATCGTCCTGTTTTTCAACCTGCTCACCGTTCTTTCCAACCAGAGGACGCTACGCAAGTTCCACCAGTTCGCCCCGCCAGCGCGCTGGCCGCGTGTCTCGGTGCTGGTGCCGGCGCGGGACGAAGCCGCCAACATCCGCCCCTGCCTGGAATCGTTGCTCAACCAGGATTATCCGAACTACGAAGTCATCATGCTGGACGACCACTCCGGCGACCAGACCTGGGAAATCGCTCAGGATGTGGCCGCCCGTTTTCCGCACCTGCGCCTGCTCAAGGGGAAGCCGCTCCCCGGCGGCTGGCTGGGCAAACACTGGGCCTGTCACCAGCTGGGGGAGGAAGCCAGCGGCGAGTTGCTCCTGTTCACCGACGCGGACACACGCCACGCGCCCACCACACTACGGCACAGCGTGGCCGCCCTGCTGAACGAAGACGCCGACCTGGTCACCGCCTTCCCGCGCGAGGAGGTCAAAACCTGGGGCGAAAAGCTGATCGTCCCCATCATGGCATGGGGCATCATGGCCTTTCTGCCGCTGCGGTTGGCGTATCGCTTTGCCCTGCCGGGGCTTTCGGTCTCTATCGGGCAGTTCATGCTGTTTCGCCGCCAGGCGTATGAGCGCATCGGCGGCTTCGCCGCGGTGCGCGCCGAGCGCGTGGACGATGTCGCCCTGGGGCGGCGCATCATCCGACACGGATTACGCTGGCGATTGATGGACGGCGGCGATCATGTGCGCTGCCGCATGTACCGCGGCTTTTGGGAAGCGGTGGACGGCTTTAGCAAAAACATTTTCGCCTTTTTCAACTACCACCTTGCGCTTTACCTGCTGGGCTGGGGATGGGTATCCCTGATGTTCATCGAACCGGCGCTATCCCTCGGCGCATATTATCTGACCGGCGAAACGCTGCCCCACGCCCCCTTCCCGCAGGCCGCGATCGCCGTGTTGCTCAGCCTGCTCATCTGGTATCTTGCCTATCAGCGTTTTCAGTTCCCTCTCTACCTGATCTGGCTCTACCCTCTGAGCATGACCCTGTTCGTGCTGATTGCCATGCGCTCGATGGTGCAAACGCTGACCGGCCGCGCCGAGTGGAAAGGCCGCGACCTGGCGCGGCCGGTGATCCGCTGGCTATAGCCCGCCAGCTGCCATGTGACACCGCTGGCAAACCTGTATCGTCTGCCGCTCGTTCAGGAAAGCAATGCGGACATCACCGTTGGTCTTGTGTCCCTGATGACAATCCACGCACACCGCCGCCCTGCTGCTGACCGCCTGCCATTGGGGAAGGAAGACATGGAAATGGTTATTGAACACGCGCACCTGCAACACATCGCTGTGACACTTCAGGCAATTGGCATCCGCCATCACCGAACTGGAACGGTGAGGCTGTCCACCCTGACCGCTTAGATACACCAGCACATCGCGCGCCCCCAGGAGTTCGGCCTGCACCCGTCCTGTTATCCCATCCCCGGAATGGCAGTCAATACACCGCACACCTTCAGCCGCGTGCTGGCTGGCCAGGTCCACAGGGGACTGTTCGCCTCGGGAGACGAACTCGGTTTCCGGCTCGGTATGGCACAAAGCGCAATTGGCGTCGGTGCTCTCGAATTGAGCGCCGGCGGAAAATGCCCCCACGACCACTCCCAATAACGCCAGCAAGACGACAACGCCCCAGCGAGGGCCCTTGATCAGCCTGCGAATCCGTTTCATCCGTGCCTCCTTCGATCGGATTACGAACTGCATTCTAATCCCGGCGGAGGATTCGGCGATTAAGTGGGCGTTAACGTCCGGGGGCATGCAAAATACAGCGCCCTTCCGCAGGTTGTTGATGGCGCGCCAGTACTGCACATTTGCAGCCAAAATTCTCATCGTCGAACCTGCGGGAGGGTTCTCAATTTACGACTTGCGTGCGCCCATAACGTCCCCAAACGTTGCACCCCTCGCGCACATGGCTTATAATCGAGTGCGCGATGAACAAGATTCATCTCTACCTGATTCACCAAAACACCAAGGCCGCTGCTCATGGGGCGGTTGCCCGCGCGCGGGCAGCCGCCATCTACCCCTGCCCGTCCGAGCCGCGGCGTCGCGCCCTGCCAACAGCGTGATCCATCCAGTTAAGCATCTCCGGCCCGGACGCAACGTCCGGGCGCTTTTGTTACCGCAAGACCAGGGAACAGTGAACAGTGAACAGGGATCAGTGCCCCCCATCCCCAATCCCTGATCACTCAGGAGACCTCCTATGACCAAAACCACCCTCACCGGAAACCAGATCCGCCAACAATTCATCGACTTCTT
>RFKO01000336.1 GCA_003694235.1 Anaerolineae bacterium | reverse complement strand
GCGCGCCTTCGACCGGATTCTCCCTACCCTGCGCCACATCGAGGCCAGAGAGGGCGACTTCGAACAGTGGGCGCGGTTGCGCATCGGCTGCCGCCTGCCCGTGGAGGTCACGCCGGCGGATTGGTATGCTGCTCTCACAAAGACCTCCGAGGTCTTTCAGACCTCGGAGGTCTCTATCGCTCCGCTCGGCCACCCTATCCCTGCCTGGCGCGGCGAGCGGAACAACCCGCTGGTGCGCGCCTTCCTGGGCGCCATCCGTGCCGCGGGAGGGCGGCCAGGCTTCGTGGTCAAAACCGGCACAGCGGACGTGAACATCGTCGCGCCGGTTTGGGGATGTCCGGCGGTGGTCTACGGGCCGGGGGATTCGGCGCTCGACCACACGCCGGAGGAGCGCATCTCGCTGGCGGAGTACGCCCGCGCGGTGGATGTGTTGAGCGCTGTGTTGTGGCGACTGACTACTGCGAGATAGCGCACCTTGGCGCAGGAGTTGATGTCCTGGCGAGTGAGCGCCCGGCGATAAAACTCGTGACCTGTGTAACGAAAACGTAAAAATGAGCAAAAAAATCTACGTTTCACGACGATTTGCGTTGACATAATTACGATTTGTCTGTAAAATGGGGGTATGCTGGATGAAACCGATCGCGCCATCATTTCGTACCTGCAATACGACGGCCGGGCGCCTTACACGCGCATCGCCGAGGCGTTGGGGTTGACCGAGGGGGCCGTGCGCCGGCGGGTGAAGAATCTGCAGGATGCCGGCATTTTACAGATCGTCGCCGTGGTCGAACCGCACGAACTGGGGCTGACCGAGGCAGGCATGATCGGCATTACGGTCGAACCAAGCCGCATTCAGGAGATTGCCGAGGAGATCGCCCGCCTGCCGGAGGTCTCCTATCTCTTTCAGGCGGCGGGGGAGTTCGACCTGTTCGCCGAGGTGTTCTGCGAGAACCGCCAGCATTTTGTGGATTTTCTCAACAATCGGCTGCAAAAAATCGAGGGGGTGGTTTCCACGCGCACCTTCATCATTCTGAAGATGCATAAACTCTCGTACCGTTGGGGGCATGCCGATCCGTTCGAGCAGCCGGCAGAAGCTCCTGACCTGCGATCCTGAGGAGTGTGAATGGCTGAAAATTACGCGGTTGAACTACGCAATGTCACCAAAAAGTTTGGGCAGGTTGTGGCGGTGGATGATGTCAGCCTGCGTATCGGGCGGGGTGAGTTCTACTCTCTGCTGGGCCCCAGCGGGTGTGGGAAGACCACCACGCTGCGCATGATCGCCGGCTTCGAGATGCCCACCCGCGGCGAGGTGCTGATCGAGGGCGAGGTGCAGGGGCATCTCCCGCCGCACCAGCGCCCGGTCAACACGGTGTTTCAGAATTATGCCCTCTTCCCGCACATGACGGTGGAGCAAAACATCGCCTTCGGGCTGGAGATGCGAAAAGTCCCCAAAGATGAGATCCGCCGCCGGGTGGGGGAGATGCTGGAAATGGTACACCTGACGGGCATGGGAAAGCGCAAACCGGCGCAACTCTCCGGGGGGCAGCAGCAGCGCGTTGCCCTGGCGCGGGCGCTGGTCAACCGCCCCGAGGTGCTGCTGCTCGATGAGCCGCTGGGCGCGCTGGATCTCAAACTGCGTCAGGCCATGCAACTCGAACTCAAAGCCCTGCAGGAGCAGGTGGGCATCACGTTCATCTACGTCACGCATGACCAGGGGGAGGCGCTCACCATGTCGGATTACATCGCGGTGATGAACCGGGGACGTGTGCTGCAACTGGGCACGCCGGAAGAGATTTACGAGAACCCCACCAGCCGCTTCGTGGCCGATTTCATCGGCGAGACCAATTTCATCCCGGTGACCGTGCGCGAGGGCGGCCAATCGCCGCGGGTGGCGATCGGCGATCAGGTGGTGGAGGCTGTCTGGGCGCAGGATGGTCTGCCGGTGGGCGCGCAGGCGGTGCTTTCCATCCGCCCGGAGAAGATCGCCTTGCACCGCCAGGCGAGTGACGCGCCCGGCAAGGCCGTGATCCCCGGCAAGGTGACCAATCTGATGTATCTGGGCACGGACACGCGCTACACGGTGGCCATCGCAGGAGGGAGCGAGGTAGTGGTGCGTATGCAGAATGTGACCTCTTCGGAGCATTTCTTCCGCCCCGGCGAGACGGTCGCACTGGCCTGGAGCCCGCATCACGGGCGGGTGATGGAGGCGGACTGAGCGATGTATCGTCTCTTTGGGCGTTACCCCTCGTTGCGTGCCTGGCTGCTCCTCTTGCCCGCCGCGCTGTGGCTGTTCATCTTTTTCATCGCGCCGCTGTTCATCGTGCTGGCGTACAGTTTCCTCGAGCGCGGCACCTACGGCGGGGTGGAATGGGTCTTTACGCTGGAGAACTTCCAGCGCACTTTTGACCCGCTGTACTTCAACACCTTCCTGCGTTCGTTCTACATCGCCGCGGTGACCACGGTGATCACGCTGCTGCTGGGGTACCCGCTGGCATATTACATCGCCACCCGCCCGCCGGAGCGCCGCGGCACCCTGGTACTGGCGTTGATGATCCCCTTCTGGACGAATTTTCTCATTCGCACCTACGCCTGGCTGACGCTGCTGCGCACCAACACCGGCCTGATCAACGTCACGCTGCTCAATCTGGGGCTGATCAAGGAGCCGCTGCCACTGTTCGGCAACGACTTCGCTATCATCCTGGGGCTGGTGTACGGCTGGTTGCCGGACATGGTGTTGCCGCTGTACGCCGCGCTCGACCGGCTGGATGTCTCTTTGGTGGAGGCGGCCAGCGATTTGTACGCCGCGCCGCGCAATGTGTTCTGGCGGGTGATCTGGCCGCTCTCCCTGCCGGGCGTGGTGGCCGGTTCGATGCTGGTGTTCATCCCCTCGCTGGGGGCGTTCGTCACGCCGGCCATCCTGGGCGGCGGCAAGTCGTTGATGATCGGCAATATCATCAGCAATCAGTTCCTGGCGGCGCACGACTGGCCCTTCGGCTCGGCGCTCTCCTTCGTGATGATGGCGGTGATGCTGGCGGCCACGCTGATTTACTTCCGCTCCACCACGGAAAGCGACCGGAGGCAGTTATGAGCGCAATGGCAAATTCCACCGATGCCCGGCGGCTCTCCCGCCGCAGCCGGGTGGCTTACCTGCAAAAGCGCATTGCTCAGGCCGTCCTCTCGCTGTACGGCTGGGGGGGATATGCCTTTATGTATCTGCCGATCGTGATCCTGGTGGTGTTTTCTTTCAACGACTCGCGCTCCACGGCGCAATGGGTGGGCTTCAGCACCCGCTGGTATGTGGAGATGGCCAACGACCG
>RFKO01000335.1 GCA_003694235.1 Anaerolineae bacterium | reverse complement strand
TGCGCACCCGTTCGGTGGGCGAGCACCCCAAAGCGGCCGATACGCTGGGGATCAATGTCTTCCGCACTCGCTATCTCTCGGTTATTCTGGGGGGCTTCATGGCCGGTTTTGGGGGCGCATATTTCACCCTCGGCTCGGTGGGGCGCTTCGACGAGGTGATGACCGCGGGGCGCGGCTTCATCGGCCTGGCGGCGATGATCTTCGGCAACTGGCATCCCGTCGGTTCGTTTGGGGCGGGGCTGCTCTTCGGGTTCTTCGATGCGCTTTCGGCTAAGGTCGCCATCCTCAAAGTGCCGATCCCCTCAGAGATCATGCTGATGTTCCCCTATCTGGCGACCATGATCGCCCTGGCCGGCGTGGTCGGCCATAGCCAGATGCCCGCCGCCGACGGTCAGCCGTACGAGAAGGAATAAAACGCAGGAAACGCAGAGGCGCGGAGTCGCCGAGAGCCGCAGAGAGGGTTTTCGTGTTTCTTCGTGCTCTTCGTGGATACCCCTTTCGTGTTTCTTCGTGCTCTTCGTGGATACCCCTTTCGTGTTTCTTCGTGCTCTTCGTGGATGCCCTTTTCGTGTTCCTGCGCGCCCTTTGGGGATCATTTCAGGGGGTAGCGTCCAAACTCCTCCACCGCGTCCACCATCGCCAGCACGTTTTCCGGCGGCACGTCGTCCATGATGGTGTGCACCGAGGCGACCATGTACCCCCCACCGGGGCCGAGGATTTCGATCACCCGCCTGACCTCCTGGCGCACCTCCTCCGGCGTGCCGTAAGGCAGGATGCGGTGCGTGTCAATCGCTCCGCAGAACACCAGGTTCTTGCCGAAGCGTTTTTTCAGTTCCGGCAGATTGGCCATCTTGCCGGCGGAGGTCTGAATCGGGTTGAGGATGTCCACCCCGATCTCGATGAAATCCTCGATCAGGGGGAACACGTCCCCGTCGGTGTGGAAGAACACTTTGGCGTGGGTGCGTTCTTTGATGAACTGGATGAACTCGGCGTGCAGGGGTTTGAGGAACTCGCGGTACATCTTGGGGGAAATCATCAGGCTGGATTGCGTCCCCAGGTCGTCGCCGATCTTGATGATATCCACGTTGTCGCCCAGTTCGGCCAGGAAGCGCCCCATCAGGTCTTTGCACAGGTCGAGGATCTTGCGCAGCAGCGCTTTGGCGAAATCGGGGTTGGCGGCCATGTTGAGCAGGAACACGTCCATGCCCTGCATGGCGTGAGCGCGTTCGAAGGGGAAGAGCAGCCAGGGCGTCGCCATGATGGCGTACTGGTTTTCTTCGGCCAGCCGACGCGCCTGCTCGCGCACGTGGGCGATGCGCGTCGGGTCGGACATATCTGGCCAGGGGTAGTTCTCGATCTCCTCGATGGTGGAAGCCTCGGCCATCGGATGTACGCCGGGGAACCAGTGGCCGGGGGTGATCTCGACCTGTCCGCTGCCCCAGGAATCAATGTACGGTGTGTGCGGCTCGCGCTCGCGGTTGCGTTTGCGGATGTGCTCCGGTTCGAGGTCGGTCACGCCGCGCACGTCGCTGTGCAGTCGCCGCATGGTCTCTTCATCTGGCTTTGCCGTGCCCAGTTCCGGCCAGTCGTAGAGATATTCGTCGGGCGCTTCGATGCCCAGCAGCTTCTTGATCCCCTGATAGGTGGGCATTTTGATGCTGGTGGCGTTGCTCACGCCCAGGATGATGGGCACGCGGTCGGGCTCTTCGTGGTTGATGGCGGCCAGCACGCGCTCGCGGGGTGTCATGGACATGGGGGTCTCTCCTTTTTTGCCTTCGTAGTTCTTGTGTTGAGGCTGCGTGCAGCCAACGCGTGTCTTTTGGAACACGAAGGGCGCGAAGGGTTTCACAAAGGACACGAAGAAAAAACAAAAAAACTCTGCGCCTCCGCGGCTCTGCGTTAGCGTCTTCGCGCCTTTGTGTTTCGCTTTCCGCTCTAGCGTTGGTTGTCCGCGGCCAGGCTTGGTGTATCAATTCTACCCAGGATTTTCACCTCAGGCCAGATGAATGGCAGCACGAGCAGGGCGCTCAGCCCCAGCGCCGCCGTGGAAGCCAGGATGTGCCACAGCGAGGGCAGGGACAGGGCGCGCACCAGCCGCGCCAGGACGAACGTCACGCCGCCGCCGCCGAGCGCGACCGCGCTCAACCGGAGCAGCGGCTTTTGCAGCCCCTGCCAGAAGGGATAATCCCTGCCGGTCAGGTACAGCAGCAGCGCCGCCTCGCCGCTGAAAGCCAGGATGTTGGCCAGCGCGATTCCCGGCGCGCCCAGGCGCGGCGTGAGCATCAGCCCGAACAGAATGAACGTGACCGCCGTCAGGGCGGAGGCGTACAGCGGCACGATGGCGTTTTGCCGCGCGTAGAACGCCCGCACGCCCACCTCCAGCAGCGAGTGTCCCACCAGCCCCAGCATGTAAGCGCGCGCCGTCCAGGTCACCAGGTCGCTGGCCGCGGCGTCGAACCCCAGCACCTCGATCAGTGGGCGGATGCCGACGATCAGCAGCGCGGTGGCGGGCAGGGTGAGCGCCAGCAAGGCGCGCACCGTGGTGTGCAGCGAATCGCGGTAGGCCTCGCTGTCGTCCAGCGCGGCCTGCTCGGAGAGCGTGGGCAACAGCACCGTGCCGATGGCCGTGCCGATCAGCGATTCGGGCACCTGCATGAACAGCCAGCCGTACACCAGCGCGCTCACCGCACCCACCGGCAACCCCGAGGCCAGGTTGTCCTGCGCCAGAAAGACCACGTGGATGAAGAACACCGTGCCGATGCGCGGCAGCATCAGCCGGATGACCTGTTGCACCCGCGGGTTGGCGAGCTCGATGCGCGGCGTCCAGCGGAAACGGTAGCGCACCAGCCCCGGAATCTGCACTCCCAGGAACAGCGCTGCCCCCAGGATGGTGCCGTACACCAGCCCGTAGATGCCCATCCCGAACGCCGGCAGTGTGATACCGCCCAGCGAGTAACCCTTCTCCGGCACCAGGATGAACACCCCGATCAACGTGCCCACATCGTACATGCTCGGCGCCAGCGCGGGCAGGAAGAAGTGCTGATTGGCCTGCAAACCGGCGATCACCAGCCCGCTCAGCGAAAAGAGAAAGGTCGCGATCAGGTCCAGCCGCATCAGGCGGATGACCAGCTCCTGCTGTTCGGGGGAGAAGTTGGGCACCACGCCGAAGCGACCGGTCACAATCGGGCGGGCGAAGACCGCCAGCAGAAGCGAAAGCCCGGCGGTGACCAGGAAGAGCAGGTTGCCGATGCGCGAGAACAACCCCCAGGCGGCCTCGCGCCCCTCGGTCTCCAGCGTATCGCTGAGCACGGGGATCAACGCCATCGCCAGCGCGCCGCCGGAGATCAGAGCGAACAGCAGGTCGGGGTAATTGTTGGCCGCGTTGAAAGCGTCCAGTTCCGATGAGAGGCCGAAGGTGCGGGCGATCGCCACCTGCCGCAGAAACCCCAACCCTTTTTCCAGCCCGAAGAACAGGGCCACGATGATGGTAGAGCGGGCGACGTGTTTCATGGGCGCTAGTATAGCACGACATGCCGCTCCTCGTAGAAGTCCAGTGCCTTGTTATTCTGAGGGCGCTTGAGCGCCCGAAGAATCTCGCCTCCGCTGCGCTCCGGCTTAGAATGACTGGAGGACGGCGGCGGAGCATTCAAAATATGTTAGGCGCGACTGCCCAAAGTTCAGATGCACCGCAGAGTACGCAGAGATCGCCGAGATTTTTGATGTTGGCCTTCAGATACTTGAAATTCTGTCGCAAAGTCTGTGCCTTTTGAGTGCGTCTTCAATATTTTTCTCTGCGCACTCTGCGCTCTCCGCGGTGAATTCGCTCGTCACCTACAACTTTTTAGCGCACCTGACGGTGTCTTGAGCAGGACGGGGCGCCCCGCGGTATACTACCCTCATGGATTCTCTCTCCGGCTCGGTGGAGCGCGTCACCTACTACAACGCCGAAAACGGCTATAGCGTGATCCGCCTGCGCCCTGCCCGGCGGCGCGACCTGCCGGCCCTCAACCGCGACGGGCTGGTGACCATCGTCGGCAACCTGCCCGAACTCACGCCGGGGGAGCATGTGCGCCTGCA
>RFKO01000334.1 GCA_003694235.1 Anaerolineae bacterium | reverse complement strand
TTCGTACAACTGGGGCGGGTATCTGCTGTGGGCTGCCCCCGAGTACCCGGTGTTCGTGGACGGGCGCACGGATTTGTATGGCGATGAGATCGTCGGCCAATGGGTGCAGGTGGTGCAGGCCGAGGAGGGGTGGGAGGGGGTGCTGGATGAATGGGGAGTGAACCTGGTGCTGGTCGAACCCTTCCGCCCGGTGGCGCGAGAACTGGCGCGCGCCGAGTGGAAGGAGCTGTATCGAGATGATGTGGCGGTGGTGTATGCGCGATAGCGTGATTTTTAAACAAGGAAGCATCGTGGCTGGTGTATTTTTCCTCTCGGCGGCTTTACTGGCGCTGGAAGTTTTGTATGTTCGCTTGGTGTCGATTTTGCTGTTCCCCGTGGCCACTTACCTGGTGATCAGCCTTGCCTTGTTGGGGCTGGGGGCCAGCGGGGGATATTTGAGTATTCGCGCCTCACGATATCGTCTCGAGCACGCCGCTATGAGTTGTATCGGATTTGCGGTTGCGGTGCTTGTCTCTTTGCCGTTTATCTGGTTTGCGGGACGAAATTCCAACGTAGCGGTGGCTTTACCGTTTGTTCTTACGCTTCCTATGTTCTTTGGTGGGTTTGCGCTGGCGTTGGTTTTTACGGTGTCTAATGTGCGGTTGCCCGTAATTTATTTTGCCGATATGCTGGGAGCGGGAATATCAGCAGGCATGATCATGGTGGGGTTGTTCTATCTTACGGGTATGCAAGTTGCCGTGTTGATTGCAGGGTTGGGCTTGGTTAGTGCGCTGTTTTTTTCGCCCATTCAGAGGCAGATGTTTGGGGTGTTGGCGCTGGTTGGGGTGTTTGGTAGTTTGTTTGTGATGAGCGCTCGCCTGCCTTATGGCATAACACCGATTTCTCCTAAAGAACTGAAATTGATGTCAGCGCTGGATGATGGCGTTCGTTGGGAGTATCAGGGTTGGAGTCCGCTGGCGCGCGTGGATGTGCTTTCGCTAGATGGGGATGTGCTTTCTCCTAAACTTCCGATACCGTATAAGCTGGTTACACACGATGGCGGAGCACCGACGTTGCTGCTTGGGGAACTGAATAAGGATACAAAACGGCAGCTGATTGACAACACAGTTTTTGGCGTCCCCTACTGGTTACTTGAACAGCCATCGGTGCTGATTATCGGATTGGGAGGAGGCCCTGATGTGGTGGCTGCGTTGGCAGGTGAGGCTGCCCGTGTGCAGGGAGCGGAAGTTAACCCTCGAATGGTTGCCATTGTTAGAGACTATTTTGCCGATTTTGCCGGCAGGCCCTATGATGACCCTCGTGTGCATATCAAGTTGGTGGATGGTCGCCATTTGCTGGCCACCTCGGAAGCGCGTTATGACTTAATCCAGCTGACAGGTGTGGATACGAGTGTGGCATCCCTGGGGGCCAATCCGAACATGGCCGAGAACTATCTTTATACGCGAGAGGCGTTCACTCAATACCTGTTGCATTTATCGGAAGATGGTTTGTTGTCGGTCTCGTTTCCAAACGTTGATGGATTAGGCCTGCGTCTGCTTGCATTGTCATTACAGGCAATGGCGGAGTTGGGAATTCCGCCCCAGGAAAGCCCGCAGCATATTGTGATCTCTGAGATGACGGGTTATGTCCATTTGCTGGTAAAGCGTTCTCCGTTCACGGCGAAAGAGATAGCCATCCTGAAAGAACACTATGCACGACAGCCGACAAGCGTCTACTTTCCATTGTACAATCGCTTATTTGGTGTGCCTGATGATGAATTCATCGCCGAGAGCCGTATTTTATTGGCACCGGGAGAGAGCGGGGATACCCGATACAGCGGATTAATTGCTGCATTCGCCGCGGGGAAAGAAGCGGATTTTTACAAGGAACAGCCGTTTACAATTGTTCCTCCCACTGATGATCGTCCCTTCTTCTTCGTGCTGGATAAATGGGGGTACCAGAGCGCTAATTTAGATGCATTGCTCCTGGCGCTGGTGTTCTTGTTTCTGTTTTCGGTTTTATTGGCGATTCTGCCGGTATTTTTACTGGAGCGACGGGGGCTTACATCTCCTCGCCCTGGACTGACCGCGCTTTATTTTGCCTGTCTGGGGCTTGGGTTTATCTTTATTGAGGTAACTTTGATCCAGAAGTTAGGGTTGATTCTAGGTCATCCTTCTTACGCTCTGGCTGTGACTTTGTGTGCGTTGTTGGTGGGATCTGGTTTGGGAAGTATTTCTAGTGATCGGGTTGAGATGCCGTTCTCTCGGAAAGCCCGCCTGGCTGCTCGAGGCGTGGCCGCATTGGCTGTACTTTCTTATCTGTTGCTCACCATGAAAGGGGATGCTATCCTGGTGCAACCACTGAGTGTGAGGATGCTGGTTGCATTTGTGCTGGTTTCTTTGCAAGGATTTCTGATGGGTATTCCTTTTCCTTCGGGCCTCGCGGCAGTTAAATTGACCGGGCCGAGTTTCGTCCCCTGGGCATGGGGGATCAATGCGGTGTTCACAGTCATCGGTACGATGTTGGCGCTTTTGCTGGCGTTGCACTTTGGTTATGGGAGTGTTTTGGGAGTGGCGGCAGTGTTGTATCTGATCGCGTCTGTAACGACGCCGAGAGTATAGCGGATGGCTTTTGTGATACTAGACGTGCTGGTTTTGGGCTACAGCGTTCTGGGATGGGGGGTTTTGGAAAGCCGCCTGCTACCTCTGAATGCCGGGGTCGCTGGGGTGTTTTTCATCGGCCTGGTTGTGTGGCGGGGCTGGCTTCAGCGCGCCTTGTTGCCCAAAACGGGTGCTGAGGCTGCTTTTGTGGCCTGGCTTGCCGTCGTGGCTCTTTCATTGGTTATCAACTTTACCTTGCCCGGCCTCGCCCGTCTGACGATGTGGGTTGCATACGGCCTGGTGTTTTATCTGTGCCTGGATTTGCTGGACGAGAACGCGGCAGCGTTGCAAATGGCGGCTGCGCTTGTGGCAGTGGCGGGGATGGTGAATCTGTTGGCGCTTGCAGAGATGTACGCGCGCTACAGCTCGTGGATGAGCGCCTGGGGAGGACATTGGGTGTGGCCTCCGGAGATGTTGCGTTTTATGAGCGTTTTGGGGTATTCGGGTGCCTCGATGGCGTTGTCCAATCTAGCAGCGCCTTTCACCGTGGTGTTGTATCGGAGAGCGCGTAAAGCCGTGTGGCGGGTGGGGCTGGTGTATTGGTGGCTGATGTATGGAGTGGCTGTTTTTGGGGCGTCTTCACGCGGCGCGCTGGTGGGAGTGGTTGTTTGGATCGGCGCGTATGCTGCTTTGTGGTTGAGAGAGCACAAGGATGAAGTGTTCCGCGTGTATGGCCGCAGGAAGGGTTTGTTGTTGGCCGGCGTGGGGGTTCTCTCTGCAGCAGCCGTGTTTTTTGGCGTGTTCCTGGTGCTCTCCAGACATTCGTCTCATGGGGCGTTGCTCTCAGGACGGGACGTGTTCTGGCGCGCGGCGTTATGGATCTGGCGAGAACATCTCTGGCTGGGGGCCGGGCCGGGGAAATTTGGTTTTGAGTATCTGCGGTATGCCAGTGTTCCGCCGCAATTCTGGGCGACGTATTCCCACAACACCTTGTTGCAGGTTTTGGCCGATGAGGGCATCCTGGGGCTGACGGCTTTTCTGGGGCTGGCTTTCATGGTGGCGCGGAGGGTGTGGAATGGCTGGTCGCGAGAGGGAGGAAATCGCGGTCTCCAGCGTGCTGCACTGGCGTCTATGGGGGCTTTTGCCGCGCATAGCCTGGTGGATGATTTTACAACCGTACCGGGTGTGATGATCGCCTTGATGGCGGTGGCAGCGATAGGGTATCAGCGCCCGAGGGCGTTACCCCGCTTTGCGAGAGCGCGTCTCGTGTGGTTGCTTGTGCCCTCTCTGGAGGTGGTAGGTGTGCTTGCGTGGACGGCCTGGGGGTATGCCCCACTGCGCGGGGCTTTGCAGGCGGCACATCAAGGGGATTGGCAACAAGCGGCGCGTTTGGGAGCAGTCAGCGCAGAGCGTGTGCCATCCTCGGCGTTTTATCAGACCGAGGCGGGTTTGCTCTACGCCCGCTGGTGGGAAGAGTCGGGCCGGGATGCGGCGCTGCAAGCGGCTTTGCGGTATTTCGAGATGAGCACTGTTGTGGAACCGACCGTTGCAGTTAACCATGCCAATCTGTCCGTGCTTTACTGGAACGCAGGGCAGCGCGCTGCGGCGATACAATCCATGAGGCGAGCGGTAGACCTGGCGCCGGAGGAGCCGCTTTTTGCACTGAACCTGGGGTGGTTTTATGAAAATCTAGGCGATGAAGATAGTGCACGGTTTGCCTATCGGCGGGCGTTAAGTCTTTCGCCGCAGTGGGCTGCTGATCCGTTTTGGGCGCAGAATGAATTTCGCAGGGATGTGGTCTCTGGATTCGCCTCGTTGGCGCCAGCGAAGTCGTCCTCAAGGCGTGATGTGCTGATTGAGCAGGCGTGGCAATCTTTTGCGCGGGGGGATTTGGAGGAAGCGGAGCGGTTGAGCCTGCTGGCCTCGTGGTTTGGCGGCGAAGATCCCCGCCTTCTGTTGTTGCAGGGGCAGATCGCAGAGCGCCGTGGCGATCGCGACGAGGCTGCACGCCTGTTCGCCCGCCGGGCAGAGGTACTGGCTGAACGGCGCTATGTGCTGGATTATAATTTCATCTGGTTGTATACGGTGGGCGTGCATCGTCGCGAAGGGGTGCACTTCGACCTCGTGCCGGGGTTTTTGCGGGTGGAGGCAGACTGCGCTGAAATAGTTGGCAGGACCGTGTGCGAAGCACGGCAAAGATGAGTGCGCACAGAGTACTGGTTGATTTGTAGTGAGAATGTGTTCAAGAGGAGTGATGAGCGTGAGTAATATTGATCTGCTTTCGCTTGATATGGACCGCAAGACATGGTATGCTGCTGCGAGCATTGCTGCACATGTATCAATCGCTCGTGCTGGCAGTTGAACATAACGGCTTCTTTCCGCCGCGCCGATTTACCGATTTGATGGATTGAGGTTGAGAGGACGCTCTATGTCATTGGTCGAACCTGTTGAAATAGAAGACGAATTAATAGCCTTGATTATCCAGGGACAGGATTACCCAACCCGGACTACATTCTATACGCCTGACACATTGAACGTTCAGGTGGGGCATGTGGTCTACCCGCAGGGTGGAGAAATCGCCCCGCATCGCCATCGCCCGCTGGAGCGGCATCTTGTGGGTACGTCCGAGGTATTGGTTGTGGTGAAGGGCTGTGTGGAGATAACGCTCTATGATGACGAATCGCGTGAGATAGCCGTCCGCGAATTGCGCCAGGGTGATGTGCTGGTGCTGACGGGCAAAGGTGCCCATGGCTTTCGGATGCTGGAGGACACGGTTTTGCTGGAGG
>RFKO01000069.1 GCA_003694235.1 Anaerolineae bacterium | reverse complement strand
TCGAAGGTGACGTCCCGCACGATCGAGCCGCGCTCGTTAGGCAGGGTAATGGTAAAGATTTTGCGATACACCAGACGCCCATCCTCGCCATACAGATCCACGGTGGCGCGGCGATTGAAGCCCGGAATCAGATGCACAATCAACTGAAAAGGCGAAACCACTCGCGAGAGCGGCGCCGGACGCACAATCTGAATGTCCGCTTCCGGGATGATCGGCACGGGAGTAGGCGTTGGGGTGGGAGGGATTGGCGTGGCAGTAGGCGTCGCGGTGACGGTGAGAGTCGCCGTCGGGGTGGCGGATGGCGTGGGGGCGGGGGTGGAGGTCGGCGGCACAAGCGCCTGCGCCGTCAGGGCGATGGCCGTGGGCAGAAATTCCGTCGGGATCAACGTGGGGGGTGGATCGGCCGAAAAAGCGGCACAACCGCTCAACCCCAGAGCGGCCACCAGCGCCAGAAACAGGCTTCGTTTCATCAGGCAGTCAATTCTTCCAGTAAATCGAGGAGTTCCTGCAAAAACAGCGGCTTGCAGCGATACGCCTGTGCCCCTGCGCGCAAAGCGACCTCGCCCAGGCTCTCGTGGCCGGCCGAAACCATCACCACGGGCACCTCTTTGCCCTGCGGCAGATCGCGGATAGCGCGCAAAGCCTGGAAGCCGTCATCTCCCTGCAGACGGTGATCCAGCACAACCAAATCCACCGTCTCGCGTTTCAGCATCTGCAAAGCCGTGGCCGCATCCGAGGCCAACAGCGCCTGATGCGGCGTCAGGGACATCATACGGGCATACGTCTCCAGCGTGAAAGGGTCGTCATCAACAAAAAGGATGCACGCCATAGCCGCGCCCCAAGAGTCGGGAGAGGCACAGTCCCTCCCGCAAGCATCAGCTACAACGAATAAATCTCCCCGTACTTACGGCGCAGATAGCGCATGTACGGTTCCGGGGTGATACGCGAGCCGGTTGCGCGCTCAACCAGTTCCTGCGGCTCGAACTTGCGCCCATACTGATGGATATGCTCCCGCATCCAGGCCAACAGCGCACCGAACTCGCCGCGGCGGAACTGGTCTTCCAGGTCGGGGATATCGGCGCTGACTTTTTCCCACAGCTGCGCGGCGATCAGGTTGCCCAGCGCGTAGGTGGAGAAATAACCCATCAAGCCGCTCGACCAGTGGACATCCTGCAATACACCCTGCGCATCATCGGGAGGCGTGATACCGAGGTATTCCTGCATTTTGGTGTTCCACACATCGGGCAGATGGCGCACTTCCAGCGAACCTTCCACCATAGCGATCTCCAGATCGAGACGCAGCATGATGTGGAGGTTGTAAGTGGCCTCGTCGGCTTCCACACGAATCAACGAGGGCTGCACCTTGTTGATGCCGCGGTAGAACGTCTGCAAATCCACGTTGCCGAGCTGGGCCGGGAAGTACTCCTGCAAGCGAGGGTAGAAAAACTCCCAGAAAGGCAGCGAGCGCCCCACCAGATTTTCGTAGGTGCGCGATTGGGATTCGTGTACGGCCAGCGAGGCGCCGCCCGCCAGCGAGGTGCGGTCATAGGCCGGGTTCACGCCCTGCTCATAGAGCGCATGTCCGCCCTCGTGCAGCGTACCGAACAACGCCGAGGGCAGGAAATCGCGCTGGACGCGGGTGGTGATGCGCACATCGCGCGTGCTGAAACTGGTGGTAAAGGGGTGCGCCGATTTATCCTGACGGCCGCGCGACCAGTCGTAGCCGAAGCGGGTGATCACCTCCACACCAAAATCCCACTGCTTTTGTTCGTCGAAATCACCGTGGAGGAAGGAATCATCCACCTGCTGCGCCGCGCCGATTTCCTGAATCAAAGCCACCTGCTGAGGCCGCAGAGCATCGAATATCTCTTTGACTTCCGCCGTCTTCATGCCCGGTTCGAAACGGTCGAGCAAAGGGTCATAAGGATGTTCATAGGGGGCAAAAAACTCCACATACTGACGCCCCATCTCGACGATGCGCTCCAGGTGAGGGCGGAAGAGAGCAAAATCGCTGGCCGCGCGCGCTTTTTGCCAGGCGTCGAACGCTACCGCGGTGAGACGGGTAAACTCGGCCACGAAGTCAGCGGGCACGCGCGTGGCGATCTCGTAGTCGCGGCGCGCCACCTTGACCAGGCGCGCTTCGTCTGAATCGGGCGGCAGTTCTTCGGTGTAAGCAGAGAGGTCATCCAGCAGTTTGCCGATTTCATCGGAAGTTGCCTTGATGTGAGCCAACCGCTGCAAGGTGGCCATCTGCTGGCCACGCGTCTCCGCACCGGCGGATGGCATGTTGACCTGCTGATCCCATCCGAGCACGGCGGCAGCCATTTGCAAGTCGATGGCTTCGGCGAGCAAGGTTTTGAGTTGTTCCAGTTTTTCCTTCATCCAAGACTCCGTATTCTGTGACGTTCAGACCACCCGCCAGCGTAGTTTTTCTCCGCGCAGGGCAGCCAGTACTTCTTGAGCGATATCCTGAGCAGCGCGCACCTGCGCCTCGGCAGTCTGCGCGCCGATGTGAGGCGTGGCAATCACCTTGGGATGGGCGACCAAAGCGGTCAGGCCGGGCGGTTCGGTGGCAAACACATCCAGCGCCGCGCCGGCGACCTGTCCGGATTCCAGGGCATGGAGCAATGCCGTCTCGTCCAACACGCCCCCGCGGGCGGCGCAGATCAGCCGCACACCGCGCTTCATGCGGGCGATGCTTTGTCCGTTGATCAGATCGCGCGTCTCCGGCGTGAGCGGCACATGCAGGCTGATCACATCGGCGCGGGCAAACAACTCGTCCAGATCAACCGGTTGCGCCCCACGCTGAAGGAGGGTCTCGGCATCCAGGTATGGATCGTAGCCCAACACATCCATCCCCAGCGCGGCGGCGCGCCATGCCACGGCCGAGCCGATCTGCCCCATGCCGATCACACCGAGCGTTTTGCCGCGTACTTCCTCGCCCACGAGCGATTTTTTCTCCCACAGACCGGCTTTCATGGTGGCGTCGGCGCGGGGGATGTGACGCATCAGGGCAAACAACAACGCCAGCGTATGTTCCGCCACCGCGACAGTGGTCGCGGTGGGTGCGTTGACCACGATGACCCCTCGGCGCTGCGCGGCGGCCAGGTCGATGTTGTCCACACCTACACCGGCACGGCCGACCACCTTCAGATTGGCCGCCGCTTCGATGACCGGCGCGCCGACCTTCGTCCG
>RFKO01000068.1 GCA_003694235.1 Anaerolineae bacterium | reverse complement strand
TCTTGAGGGCGCTCGAGAGGCAGGAGGTGACTGGAATCGGGGACGACCTGCAACTCTGCATGAGGCACCCGCCGCAAGAACGCCGCAGCCGCCTGCGGATAGAACGCGTCCGTCTCGGTAGCACGCAACAGCAACACCGGCAATTGTAAAGCGCTCAACTCTCGCCAGGTGGTCGGGTCGCGCAGGATGCCCGTGAGGTAAATGCGCTCCTCCCACTCCGGCGAATAGCGCAATACCACGCCTCCCTCGGGGCGCGGCGCGGCTATCGCGGCGACATAAGCCTCCAGCGCCTCGTCACTCAGACGCGCGAACACCCGCTTACGGCGGTAGAGGGTGAACATCTGCTCACGGCTCTCGAAGACACGTCGCCGTCGCGGGGTAGCGGACAACAACGGATGCAAGCGTCTGGCAAATCCCAGGCGGGTGGCCAGACGCCAGACATGGCCCAACCAGTGCGGCATCAGCACAGGGTCGATCAACACCAGGGCGCGGAACAAATCCGGTCGCTGCAGGGCAGCGATCAGCGTTGCTGTCGCACCTACCGAATGCCCACAGCCGATCAGCGGGCCGAGGCCTTGCTTCTCCAGCAAGGCGATCAGATCAGCGGCCAACGGAGACCAGTCCGTGATGCTCTGGGGATCTGCATCCGGCCAGAGCGGACGCAAGGGCGAGGCCAGCACACGTAGCGATGCTCCCAGGGCACTCAAGAGAGGACGATAAGCCTCCGGGGGAAAGCCATTGGCATGAGAAAAATGCAGATACGGCCCTTGCCGGCCAAAACGGAGCAACGGCAAAGTTTCGGGGAGTTCGGTCATAACCTCGTTATTTCTCTTTATCGCGGGAGAGAAGTCGGCGGAGCATACGGAAACGCTCAGCGCGTTGTGGGCGTTTGCGCGTCCGCCGCCAGATGAACCAGCCAAAAGCCACCAGGGGCAGGCCGAACCACAACAGCCAGTAATAGTTTGCCACTTCCGGCGTGGTGGTCGCCGCGGCGAACAGTAGCAAAAACACAAACCCCAGGAAAAAGAAGAACAATCCCAGGCGAGGGCGATAATCCATACCAAACTCCGGCGTGGTGCGCGGGCGGAGAGGGCGCGCCTCTCCGCCCATCCGTCCATCAACGAATCACAGTACGACTTTGTTCGTGCATGTACAACGGCAGGTAATAATGCCCGCCGGCGTTCTTGCCCGTCGAACCGGAGGCCTTCCAGCCTCCAAACGGCTGATAACCCGGCCAGGCGCCGGTCGAGGCTCCTTGCGGCCGGTTGGCATAACACACACCAGCCTGGATATTCTCGAAGAACCATTCGGCTTCCTCTTCGGTGCCGTAGAAACCGGCCGTCAGGCCGTAATCCACATCGTTGGCCAGCCGCATGGCTTCTTCGAGATCCTCTACCCGATGCACCATGGTAATCGGCAGAAACATCTCATCTTTCCAAAGATGATGCTCAAGCGGCACGTCTGCCGCCACCGTGGGTTGACAGAAGAAACCGCGCGCCATTTCGCCTTTGGTGATCACCTCGCCGCCCGTCAGAACACGACCGGCATCCCGCAGTTCCTGGCTGTATTGCTGGAAGTTGCGATAGGCATAGCGGCTGATGACCGGCCCGAGGTACACATCTCTCCGGGTGGGATCGCCCACGGTGAGCGCGCGCGTCATCTCCACAATCCGGCCAACCAGGTCATCATACACGGGGGACTCAATGTAGATGCGCGAAGCCGCCGAGCATTTCTGCCCTTGCAGGCCAAAGGCCGAACGCACAATGCCCATCGCGGCGCGCTCCACATCGGCATGGCGCGAGACAATGACAGGGTTCTTACCGCCCAATTCGAGGATTACAGGGCGGATGTACTTCCCTTGAGCAAACTGGCGGTAAATCTTCATCCCGACCTCATACGAGCCGGTGAACGTCAAACCGTCCACATCGGGATGATCCACCAGCGCCTGTGCCAGGCCTTTATCCGAGCCGGTGACGAAGTTGACCACACCGGCAGGCAAACCGGCTTCCAGGAAACACTCGGCCAGCAGGCGTACCGTCCAGGGGGTGTCGGGCGCCGGCTTCATCACCACAGTGTTGCCGGCAACCAGCGCTGCGCCGGCCGGCCCACCGGTCAGCGCGCTGGGGAAATTAAAAGGGCTGATCACCAGCCAGACGCCGTAAGGGCGCATCACCGAGGTGTTACGGGCGGTGTAGCCCACCAGCGGGTCCTGCCCCATCGGCACGATGAAGCCGTTGTTGCGCTCCATCTCGTCACAGGCATAGCGAATCAGCGCCGGCGCTTCGGCCACGTCACCGAGGGCCTCCATGCGGTTCTTGCCCACCTCCAGCGAAGTAACGGCGGCAATCTCGAACAAACGCTCATCAATACGATCGGCCACCTTGCGCAACAGCGCCACCCGCTCCTGCCAGGGCGTTCTGCTCCAGGCAGGGAAAGCCGCTTTGGCCGCCGCAATCGCATCGGCAGCATCCTGGGCATCACCTGTCTGGAACAATCCCAGCACCTGTCCGCTATCCGAGGGATTGATGCTCTTGAACTGATGGGAGGCGAAACGTTCCTCGCCGTTGATCAACATCCCATGATTTTCACCGATCCGTCTGCGCACCTGCGCCAGCGCATCTTCATAGCGCTGATGCAACTCTTCCGGCGGGTCGAACATGGTGGCATAGGTTAACTGAAAAGTACCCATAAAACATCTCCTTTGGCCTACAATATTCTCCGCCGCGTGCCCGGCGCGCGGCGGAGACAATCCACAACCTCACTCACAAAAAGAGGGGCTGAAATCAATCGGTAAACAGGGGGATATGCCCCAACGCGATCACGTCCGTCCATTTCTCCGGATCGCCCTCGGTCAGGATAGCCGCCAGCGCAACCACCTCTCCACCCCCTTGTTCGATGATCTTGCGCATGCCTTCCAGCGTAGAGCCGGTGCTGATCACATCATCCAGGAGAACAACCCGGCCTCCCTGCACCAGATCGCGGTCTTTCTCATCCAGATACAACATTTGCGGCTGTCCGGTGGTGATGGAATGCGTCTCGGCATGGATGGTCTGCCCCATATAAGTACGGTACTTCTTGCGCAAGACCACGTAGGGTTTGCGCGCCACCCTCGCCAGCGCGTGCGCCAGGGGGATGGACTTGGCTTCGGCGGTGACCAGCACATCGTAGGTCAGCGAGGCCAGCTTTTCATGCAAGGCAATCGCACAGGCTTCCACCAGCTCCACATCTCCTAAGATGTTCAGCACGGCGATGCGCAAACCGGGCTGAACTTCGAACAACGGCAATTCGCGGTACACACCGGCGATCTCCATCGGATAAACAGGGCGCTCTGCGACCATACAGATTTCCTCCTACGCTATCATTCTTCCAGAAACTCGCGCAAATGCCGGCTGCGGGCCGGATGACGCAGCTTGCGCAGCGCCTTGGCCTCGATCTGACGGATGCGTTCACGCGTGACATTGAAATACTGGCCGACCTCTTCCAGAGTGTGATCCTTGCCGTCCAGCAAACCAAAGCGCAATTCTAACACCTGTCGCTCGCGTTCGTTCAGGATGGCAAGCGCATTTTTCACCTGTTCGCGAAGCATCTGACGCGTGGCAGCATCCAGCGGCTCCTGGGCATCCATATCCTCAATGAAGTCACCCAGTTGATTGTTTTCTCCCTCTTCACCCACCGGCATATCCAGGGATAGCGGCGCTTCCGTGGCCTGCATCAAGCGGCCGATTTTGCGCACGGCGCGGGCCAGTTGTCGCCGCAAATCCGGCGTCAGACGCTCGCCTCGCTCCTGGTACTGTCGGATGAGGCGCGCGGATTCCGGAGGCAGAAAACCGGATTCCAGCGCCAGTTCTTCCATCGTCGGTTCGCGATTCAATTTTTGCGTCAACCGGCGCTGGATGCGCGTCAGGCGGTTGATTGATTCGTGCACATGCACCGGAATGCGGATCGTGCGCGCCTGATCGGCGATCGAACGGCTGACGGACTGGCGAATCCACCAGGTGGCGTACGTGCTGAACTTGTACCCGCGCGTAGGGTCGAACTTGGAGACCGCCCGCAATAACCCCACGTTGCCCTCTTGAATCAAATCCATGAAAGAGTTGCCGCGGCCAGTGTATTTCTTGGCCACGCTGACCACAAGCCGCAGATTAGCGCGGATGATGCGGTTACGCGCCTCGCGAGCGCGCTCGCGCAAAAGCTGCACTTCCTGCTGCAAAGTATCATCATCCGGCAGATAACGCCCCAGCGTGCGGCGGGAGGGAAATGTTGCCCTCTTGTGCAAATAGTCCTTCAGCTTTTGGGCCGTCTCTTCCGGCACCACATAAAAGGCGATGAAAACGGCGAAGGCGTACCGCGCCACCCCATCCCAATGATCATCGCGCCCCCAATAGCCATTATCCAGATAATTGCGCAAATAAGAGGGCGAGTCCAGATCCCACGCGGTGCGCAGGGCGCGGGCTTCGGCAAACATCTCCAACAGGTCAGGCGGGGAGGTTTCCCAGCGCACAACATCCTCTTTCAAGCGTCGCCAGGCGGTTTTGGCATCCGCCAGCATCTCACGGAACACACTCTGGCAGGAAGGTGCGCTCTGACGGCGTTTTTGCTGCCGCAAGGCATCATC
>RFKO01000333.1 GCA_003694235.1 Anaerolineae bacterium | reverse complement strand
TCAACTAA
This sequence comes from Anaerolineae bacterium, assembly GCA_003694235.1. GTDB lineage: Bacteria > Chloroflexota > Anaerolineae > Anaerolineales > UBA11858 > J130. Next base: position 3,167 of record RFKO01000333.1, on the reverse strand, counting down.
AACATCAACAGACCAAATGGAGGAAGAAATGAAACGCAATATCAAATGGCTATTTCTCATGTTTGTGGTGGCTGCCCTGGCGCTGAGCGCCTGCGGTGGTCAGGGTGGCGGCGGAGGCAACGAGCCCATCAAAATCGGGGCGATCTTCGACCTGACCGGGCCGACCTCCGACGTAGGCACGCCGTACGCCGAGGGCGTCAAAGGCTTTGTCGAATGGAAAAACGCCAACGGCGGTCTGGCCGGACACCCCATCGAACTGATCTCATCGGACTACGGTTACAAAGTTGACCAGGCCGAGCAGTTGTACACGCAGTACGTCCAGGAAGGGGTCGTGGCCTTCATGGGTTGGGGCACGGGCGACACCGAAGCCCTGCGCTCCAAGATCGCGGCGGATAAAATTCCCTTCATGTCGGCTTCTTACTCCGCCAATCTGCTGGACATGGAGCAGGCGCCCTACAACTTCCTGGTAGGCACTTCCTACTCCGACCAGGCGATCATCGCCATCCGCTGGGCAATGGATGACTGGGCCAAGAAAGGGGATGGCAGTCAGCTCAAAGTCGTGCTGATCCATCATGACAGCCCCTTCGGTCAATCGCCGGTGCCCGATGCGCAGGCGTTCGCCGAAGCCAATGGCGTGGGCTTCACCGACATCGCCATGCCCAAAGGGGCCACCGATTTTGTGGCCGAACTGGCGCAAATCCAGCAGTTTGGCGCGCAGTACGTGATCATCCAGAACGTCTCCAGCCCGGCGGCTGTGCTGCTCAAAGACGCCAAGAGCCAGGGTTTCGAGGGCCAGTTCATCTGCCTGAACTGGTGCGCCGATGAAATTCTGCTCAACCTGGCGGGCGACGCGGCCGAAGGCGTGATGGGCACCATCCCCTTCACCCCGCCCTCTTCACCGGTTCCCGGCCACGAAGCGCCCGACGCCTGGCTGCAAGAACACGGTTCCAGCCTGGCCGAAAAAGGCCTGCACTACTCGCAAGGCTGGTGGACGATGGCCGTGATGGCCCGCGGCATCGAAATCGTCCTCGAACAGGGCAAGGAAGTCACCGGCGAGAACGTGCGCGCCGCGCTGGAAAGCATCCAGGACTTCGACACGGGCGGCGTGACCAGCCCCATCTCCTTCTCTCCTACCAGCCACCGCGGTAGCAAATCCCTGCGCCTGTTCCAGGTGCAAGGCGGCAAATGGGTACAGGCCAGCGACTACATCTCGGCAGACCAGTAACCCTCTTCTTTTCTCCTTAACATCGCGGGGACGGGCGCAACCCCCGTCCCCGCCCCTGGAATTATGCTCACACTCAACAATATCGAAGTCATCTACAACGAGGTCATCCTGGTTCTCAAAGGGATGTCCATGCAGGTGCCCGAAGGCAAGATCGTGGGCCTGCTGGGGTCAAACGGGGCCGGCAAGTCCACCACGCTCAAAGCCATCTCCGGCCTGCTCAAGCCGGAGGACGGCGAAGTCACCGATGGGACCATCGAGTTCATGGGCGAGGAGATCCACCACAAGGACGCTGCCGACATCGTGCGTATGGGCATCTTTCAGGTCATGGAAGGACGCCGTGTGTTCGAGCACCTGACGGTGGAAGAGAACCTGATCGCCGGCGGCTACACACGCCGCGAACTCAACCTCAGCCGCGACATGGAGATGGTGTACGAATACTTCCCGCGCCTGAAAGAGCGCCGCCACCAGACCGCCGGCTACCTCTCCGGCGGCGAGCAACAAATGCTCGCCATCGGGCGCGCTCTGATGGCGCAACCCAAACTGATGCTGCTGGACGAACCTTCTCTCGGCCTGGCCCCAATGCTGGTGCAGGAGATCTTCCACATCATCCAGCGCATCAATCAGGAACACGGCACCACCATCCTGCTGGTGGAACAAAACGCCAACCTGACACTCAGCGTGGCCGACTACGCCTACATCATGGAGAACGGCCGCATCGTGCTCGAAGGCTACCCTGAAGACCTGCGCGAGAACGCCGATGTGCGCGAGTTCTACCTCGGCCTGACCGAAGTCGGGCAGCGCAAATCCTACCGCGACGTGAAACATTACAAACGGCGCAAACGATGGTTGTCTTAGTTCATTGGTTCATTGGTGCATTGGTTCATCGGTGCATTGGATTAGTTTGCTGATGCCACCAGTGCAACCAATGCAACTAATGCAACCAATACACCAACACACCAATGAACATCCCCTCCCTCATCACCCACCTCACAGCCCACGCCCCCGGCTTTGCGCGCCGTCTGCAAGATGCCGGCCTGCGCGCCGAAGACATCCAGACTCCAGATGATCTGAACGCCCTGCCGGTGATCCGCAAGGACGACCTGGTGGACCTGCAGGCCGCCGACCCACCTTTTGGCGGATTACTGGCCTGCGAACCCGGCGAACTCAAACGCATTTTCCAGTCTCCCGGCCCGATCTACGACCCGGAAGCGCGACAGCCGGATTACTGGCGCTGGCGCGAGGCGCTGGAAGCCGCCGGTTTCCGGCCCGGCGACGTGGTGTTCAACGGCTTCGGCTATCACCTCACACCTGCCGGCGCGATGTTCGAAGAAGGTCTGATGGCGCTCGGCTGCACGGTCATCCCCGGCGGCATCGGCAACCAGGATCAACAGGTGCGCCTGCTGCACGACCTGCCGGTGAGCGGCTACGTAGGGCTGCCTTCCTACCTGAAAGCGCTGTTCGAGAAAGCCGGCGAACTCGGGTTAGAAATCGGCATCCAGAAAGCCTTTTTCACCGCCGAGCCGCTGCCTCCCTCGCTGCGGGAGTGGCTGCGGGAAGCAGGGGTCGCCACCCAACGGCAGGGATACGGCACCGCGGAGTGCGGCAACCTGGGTTTCGAGTGTGAGGAGGAAAACGGCTGGCATATCCCCACCGATACCCTGGTGCAGATTTGCGACATCAACACCGGGCAGCCATTGCCGGCGGGGGAGACGGGGGAAATCGTGGTCACGCTGCCCAACCGCGATTACGCCCTGGTGCGCTTCGGCACAGGCGACCTCTCGGCGCTCAACCCCGAACCCTGCCCCTGCGGACGAACCTCCCCCCGGCTGATGGGCTGGCAGGGGCGCGTCGGCGACGCGGTCAAAGTGCGCGGCATGTTCCTGCACCCCCGGCAGGTACGCGAGCTGCTCGACCGCTTCCCAGAGGTGCTGCGCGGCCAGGC
>RFKO01000332.1 GCA_003694235.1 Anaerolineae bacterium | reverse complement strand
CGTTCCCGGCGCTTTTCGCAAATCGCATTTTGCGCGCCCAGGTGGGGGGTTTTGCGAAAGCCCGTGTGTGGGCTATATTATACCACATCGTTGCAAAAGCGGCGGAATTCGCAAGCCACGCATTTGGCCCGCTGTGGTGTAGGGGGCGGCAGGCGCTCTCCGTACAGCATGGCGCGCATGGCTGCCGCGGTCTGTTCCACCTGCCGGCGCAGCCGCGGGGTGAGGCGGATTTCCTGCGCCCGCCGGAGGGGGATGCTGTAGATGAAGCCGCGCCGCGCCGGCAGGCCGCTGTTTTCTTCCAGCATCAGGCCGTACGCCGCGACCTGGAGGCGAAAATGCCGACCGGTTCGGGTGGCGTCTTTGTAATCCACGGGGATGATTTCCGGGCGTGGTCCGTCGGCGACCTGGATGACCAGATCGACTTTGCCGCGCAGCCCCAGCCGGAGCGAGCGCACCGGTACGTTGAAGGCGCGCTCTCCCGCGCGCAGGCCATATACCCGCAGGGAGCGTCGCATCTCCCGGCGCACTTCAGCGCGCCCGGCTTCGCTGCCGGCTTGCATGGCGAAGGTGACAGGGCGCACATCGGGCAGGCAGTAGGCGTAATACACCAGCCGCGGGCAGTACATCCACTGTTTGAGGTCGCTCACCGTGAAGGGAGGCTCTTCCTCGTCTAGCGCTTCCGGTACGGGGATGAAAGGGAAAATCTCTTCCATCGCTGCGTTCATCCTTTCTGTTCGATCACCTGACGGCGTCCCCAGTCGTCGTTACAGATCACGAAGAGCTGCACATTGCCGGCTTTTCTGCCCAGGATGTGACGGATGCGCCGCATCAGTTCTTTCTGATGTGTGCGGCTGAGGCGTCCGCTGAAGGCGCTGTACTGAATGCGGTCCAGGCCGTAGTCCAGGCAGGCGTCGGCGATCTGGGTGCGTTTGCGGTCGTCGGGGATGTCGTACACCAGCACGCAGTGCGACATGCGGTCACCATTGCATCTCGAAGGGCAGATATTCCGGGCGCTCGCCGCGCAGGAAGGTGGCCAGGTGGCGGGCCTGCATCTGGATGATGGCGCGCAGGGGGTGGCGCTTGCCTGCGTAGCGAGCCGGTTTCTCCAGGCGGGCGAGCACCTTTTCGGCCAGCAGGCGGCGCGTCTCTTTGGGGAGCAGGCCTTCTTCGTCCACCGCCAGGCGCATGTTGCGGGTGGTCATGCCGATCACGGTGCGATCCACCACCGGCTGGCGAAACTCTTCGATCAGGTCGAGGGTGAGGCTGGGTTTGCCGGGGCGGTCGGCGTGCAGGAAGCCGGCGTAGGGGTCCAGCCCGGCCAGGACGAGGGCGCGCTCCACCTCGCTATAGAGGATGCCGTAGCCGTAGTTGAGGGCGGAGTTGACGGCGTCGGTGGCGCCGCGGCCGATACGTTTTTCGAAGGCGTACTGTTCCGGTATCAGCAGGCGGACGGCTCGCCAGTAAGTGCGCGCGGCCCGGCCCTCCAGGCCCATGATCTCGGCGCGCAGATCGTCCAGGCGCGCTTCTCCGCGGCGAACTTCGGGGTATTGCAGTATGCGCCCCAGGTCGAGCAAGACGTCGAGCACTTCGAGCGAACACAGGTGCAGCTCACGGTGAATTTCCGGGCTGGTCTGTTTGCGGTATTTGGCGAAGTATTTGAGCAGATTGCTCTGGTTCTGGATCTTGCCGCTGCTAAAGGCGATGGCGAGGTGGACGGCGCGCGTCTGGTCGTAGGCCAGCAGTTGGGCGCGGCGGGTGGCGGCCGTGCCGGTCAGGCCGGCGCTATAGAGGCTGGCGTACGGTTTGCCTGTACCGCTCAGGAAGTGTATGGGGATGCCGCGTTCGGTGCACTCGCGCACCGCCTCGGCGCTGATGCTTACCCCGCGGTTGGCGATGGTCACGCTTTGCAGATGGATGAGGGGGGCCTGGGCCAGCACTTCTCCTTTGCGGGTGACTTTGAGGCGCTGGCTGTGCTTGCCGATGTGCGCGCCGAAGGCGTCCACGATCAGATTTTGGATGACGGGCATGCTTTCAGCCTCCTTCTATGGCGTAGAATCCGTTCCCTTTGGGGGTATCCTTGCCCACCTGCGCGATCTGCCCCCAGAGCAGCCAGGGGAGCAACTGTTCCCAGATGGCCGGCGGGGCGGTGTAAACGGCCGACCCCACCAGCCCGCTGAGCCAGGTGCGCCGGTTGGTGCGCCGCGATCCGCTGCTGACCTCCACCCAGCGCGTTCTGTCCTCCACCAGGCGGACGCGGTCCGCGGCCGACCCGAGCGCTTCGCGCGCCTCGGGCGGGCGCGGCGTCCCCGCGGCGTGCTGCACCGCCAGGTGATCCAGGCGCTCCAGCAGGCGGGCGAAGAAGACGCCGAAATCCGGCGCTTTGAGCAGGCGGCCCTGATGGATCAGGCGCAGGGGGGTGTGGAAGCGCAGGGTCAGGCGTCCCTGGCCGGTTTGCAGGCTGGGGAGCATGTGCTGCGCGGCAGCGAGGACGTCGGCATGATCCCCGGACTGCGGCGGGGGCGTGACGGTGGTCTCGCCCTCCTTGAGCACGGCCCAGTCGTCCGCGTTCAAGCGCTCTGCCCAGACGCGGCGCAGGGCGAACTTGCCGCGCCCCGGCCCGACGCCCACGCGCCCGACCTCGGGGATGGCGAGCAGGAAGTAGGGCAGGTAGCGGATGGCGTCGCCGAACAGGGTGAGGTGGAAGGCAAAGGGATCGCCCGCCTCCAGCACCTCCGGCACACCCAGCGGCGGGACAAGGGCATAGCCGCGCCGTTCGACGCCGGGGCGTTCATTGGCCGCCGCCAGCCAGCAGACCGGGCACACGGCCACATGGGCGGGGTCGTCGGGGTCGCCCGCGCAGACGGCGCGGCGCATCACGCCGAGCAGCGCGCCGCGCAGGTT
>RFKO01000067.1 GCA_003694235.1 Anaerolineae bacterium | reverse complement strand
CTCGCCGTCGCTGCCGCCGCACGACCCCTGGCTTTCCGGCTATGCCATTTCGTATTACTACTTTGGCTTTTTGCTGGTGGCCATGCTGGCGCGCCTGGCGGGCACGGCGGGGAGTGTGGCCTTCAACCTGGGGCTTTCGCTGGTGTTTGCTCTCTCGGCGGTGGGGGCGTATGGGGTGTTGTATGATTTGAGGACGGAGGACGGAAGACGGAAGACGGAGGACGGAAGACGGAAGACGGAGGGTCGTGGTCTGTGGACTGCTTTGCTCGCCCCCTTCTTCACGCTCATTGTCTCCAATCTGGGCGGCCTGCTTCATCTGTTGCATGGCAAGGGTGTGTTCTGGCGGCAGGCGGCCGATGGCGGCCGGGTTTCGGCAGTGTGGCGCTGGCTGGACATCGGCCGCTACGCCCAGCCGCCGACGGGGGAGCTTTTCCCCCACTGGTGGTGGTGGCAGGCCTCCCGCGTGGTGCAGGACTTTGATTTCAACTGGGCGAACAAAGGGGATGTGATCGACGAGTTTCCCTTTTTCTCCTATCTGCTGGGCGACCTGCACCCGCATGTGCTGGCCATGCCCTTTGCTTTTGTGATGATCGCGCTGACGCTCAATCTGTTTTTCGGCGGGGCGGATGGGGAATTGCGCTGGCCGCCTCTGCGCGTTGCGCCGCGCTATCTCGCCCTGGCCGCGGTGCTGCTGGGCGGGATGGCTTTCCTCAACACCTGGGATTTCCCTTTCTACGTCGCGCTGTTCGCCGGGGCGTACATCTTGCGCCGGCAGGTGGTGGATAGCGGCCGGCCCTCTGCGTGGAAAGCGGGGCGCGATTTCATGGCCGTGGCGTTTGCACTCGGCTTTGGCGGCATCTTTCTTTACCTGCCGTTCTATCTGGGATTCTCCTCCCAGGCGGGCGGTCTGCTGCCCAATCATCTCTACGTCACCCGCGGGGTGTATCTCTGGCTGATGTTTGCCCCGCTTTTGCTGCCCGTGCTGGGGTATCTGGTGTGGAAGGCGCGGCGGCCGGGCTTCGATTTCCGGCTTGGCCTGAAGGTGACGGCCGCCCTGGTGGCGGTGTTGTATGCCCTGGCGCTGGTGGTCACCGGCCTGATCGCCGTGTTGCCCGCTTTTGCCCGCCTCGATCCCAGGGCGATGATCGCCCCTGATGCTTTTCTGGCCTCGCAGGCCGCGCCGGGGTTCTGGCCGTTGATTCTGGAGGGGTTGCGCCGCCGCCTGACCGTGCCAGGGACGTTGCTGACCGTGGGCGCTTTGTTGGTGCTCACCCTCGGCTGGCTCTGGCCGCGCCGCGAGCCTCAGCCAGATCAGGAGTCCGATGCCTCGGGGCGCTTCGTGCTCTTGCTTGTCCTGCTGGGCGCTTTGCTGGTGTTGGTGCCGGAGTTTGTTTACCTGCGCGACATGTTCGCCTACCGCATCAACACCATCTTCAAATTCTATTACCTGGCCTGGCTGTTGTGGGCGTTGGCAGCAGCCTATGCGGTGGCCCGCCTTTGGGAAAAACAGGGCTGGTTGTTCCGCGGGAGTGTGGTTCTGGTGCTGGCCCTCAGCCTGCTGTACCCTGCCATGGGGCTGTGGAGCCGTACGCATGGCTTCCGTCCGGATATCTGGACGCTGGATGGCGCCGCCTATCTGGCGAGGTTCAACCCTGATGAATACGCCGCCATGGAATGGCTGGCGGAAGCGCCGCTGGGAGTGGTGGCCGAGGCAGTGGGCGGGAGTTATTCCGGCTTTGCCCGCATGGCCACCCACAGCGGTCAACCCACGGTGTTGGGATGGGAGTTTCATGAGATGCAATGGCGCGGCGGTACGAAAGAAATGGGGAATCGAAAAGCTGACATGCGCCGTCTGTATTGTGCTCCCTCCTGGCCGGAAGCGCGTGACATCATAGCCCTGTACGATATCCGTTACATCGTGGTGGGTTCGTTGGAGCGGAGCGCCTACACGCCTTCGGATGAATGCCCCGCCGGGTTGAGCGAGGCCAAATTCGCCCGCAACCTGCCGGTGGCCTTTCAGCAGGGCGGGGTGACGATTTACCAGACAACCTCTGGCCGCTAAGCGATATAATACGGCGGGTTCGGTGACTATGAAAAACGAAGCGATGAAACAGGCACGAGAACTGACGGTTGAAGACCTGCTGTACCTGCTGGCGTTCCTGATTGCGCTGGGGGTGCGTTTGTTGCATCTGGGGAGTGCTCCGCTCTCCGACGCGGAGGCCGACCTCGCGCTCCGCGCCCTGGATGGCAGCCTGCAGGTGGGGACGCAGCCCCTCTATGTGGTGTTGACTTCCTGGTTGTTTTTCCTGATAGCCGGCAGCAGTAACTTTCTGGCGCGTTTCTGGCCTGCTGTGGCCGGGGCTGCGCTTGCGCTTGCTCCCCGCTTGTTCCATCGCGCCCTCGGCAGACGCGCCGCGCTGATTCTGGCCTTCTTTCTGGCGCTCGATCCCGGATTGGTGGCCGTCTCGCGGCAGGCAGATGGGCGCATGCTGGCCTTGCTTCTGGTGGTGCTGACGGTTGGGGGGTTGTGGAACCGCCGTCCGGTCGCGGCCGGTGTTGCTGCGGGGCTGGCGCTGCTCGCCGGGCCGGCCATCTGGCAGGGGCTGCTGGCCTGGGGCGCCGGCTGGCTGGCCGAGCGGGCCATGCAGCCATCCGCAGACGATGAGCGGGTGATCGCCGACACGGCCCGCAGTCGCTCCTTCCTGCTGGCGCTTGGGGCCACCCTGTTGCTGGTGGGCACCGGACTGCTTCATCGCCCGGCGGCGCTGGGGGCGTTGGGAAGTTCGCTGGTGGCATATCTGCGCGGCTGGGCGACGCCTACCGGCGTGCCCTGGCTTCGCCCCCTGGCGGCGCTGGTGTTCTATCAACCGCTGGCGTGGGTCTTCTTTGGCTTCGCCGCGCTGCGCTCGCGCCGCGGTTTCATCTGGCTGCTGGTTGCGCTGTTGATGGTGCTGATATACCCCGCCCGCGCCGTCGCCGATGCGGTTTGGGTCTCCGTGCCTTTGCTTACGCTGGCCGCATTGGGACTGGCGGCCCTCGCGCGCGGCGATTTTCGCGATGCTGTGGTGTTGGCGCAGGGCGCGGCCTGGCCGGTGATTCTGGCGATTGGCTGGATGGCGCTGGCCGCCTTCGATCTCTCGCCGCAGACCCTGCCCCTGGCGCGCCTGGCCATCCTGCCGGGAGTGATATTGCTGGGTGCGCTTGCCACCCTCTTTGTCGGCCTGGGGTGGTCGTGGCAGCAGGCTCAACGAGGGAGCGTGCTGGGGCTGACCCTGTCGCTGGGGTTGTACGCTCTGGCCATGCTCAGCGCGGTGGCGTATCTGCGTCCTGCCAGCCCGCTTGAGTTGTGGGCGCCGCCTGCCGCGCCGGCGGAAGCCGATCTGCTGGACGCCACCTTGCAGGAGATGGCTTTGCGTCTGCATGGCGAGCGACATACGTTGCAGCTGGTCTCTCTGGTGGATGCCCCTTCCTTGCGATGGGTGTTGCGCCAGTACTCTGATGTGCGCTTTCAACCTGCGCTGGAGGAGAGCGGCCTGCCGCCGCTGGTGATCGCTTCGCCCCAAAGTGCAACGCAAGCCTGGACGGCCACATATCGCGGCCAGGATTTCTACTGGCGGCAGACCGCCGCCTGGGAGACGGCTCTGCCCTCGGATTTGCTCGGCTGGTGGACGCATCGCCGCGGTCTGGTCGAGCGCGAGACGCTGGTTTTGTGGGCGCGCGCCGACGTGCTGCCGGCGGCGGTTGTCTCAGAACCGGCAGCCGAAACCCAGAGCGAAGAGGACGTTGTGAAGTAAGCCTTCTACGATGACATGATGTTGGAGAGAGCATGAGTTTACCGAGTACGATTGCGATTGACGGCCCGGCGGCTTCGGGAAAATCCACCCTGGCGCGGCGGCTGGCGGAGCGTTTGAATTACCTGTATTTCGATACCGGCGTGATGTACCGCGCCGTGACCTGGCTGGCGCTGGAGAGACAGGCGTCCCTGGAGGACGAGGCGCTGATCACCCGTTTTGCGGAAGAGACGCAAATTGACGTCCGCCCACCCTCGAAGGATGACGGCCGGGCGTATGACGTGTTGGTGGACGGCGAAGATGTCACCTGGGCCATACGCAGTCCAGAGGTTGATGCCAACGTTTCGGTGGTGGCGGCGTATGCCGGTGTGCGCCGCGCCCTGACCGAGCAGCAGCGCCGCATCGGCTTGCGTGGTCGGGTGGTGATGGTCGGGCGGGATATCGGCACGGTGGTGCTGCCGGAGGCCGAGCTGAAAATCTACCTCGACGCCTCGGTCGAAGAGCGCGCCCGCAGACGGTATCAGGAGTGCGTGGCGCGCGGGGACGCTGTGACTTACGAGGAAGTATTGCAGGCGATGAAGCGGCGCGATCAGATTGACTCGACGCGCGCTGTGGCTCCCCTGCGGCCGGCAGAAGACGCCGTGATTTTGAATTCCGATGACCTGACGGCCGAACAAGTGATCGAGCAAGTGCTGAGCTATGTGCGCAACTGTGGTTGAGACCGCGCCGGCGGCGACGGATTACGCCCCTCCGCGGCATGCCCGTCTGTTGCGCCCTTTTTTGCGCTGGCTGTTTCGCGGCATCTTTCACCTGATCAGCCGCGTACAGGTAGAGGGGACGGCGCATGTGCCTGCGGAGGGGGGATATCTGATCGCCATCAATCATATTTCGTTATACGAAGCGCCCTTTGTGGCGGCGTTCTGGCCGCGGCCGATCGAGATCGCCGGCGCGGCGGTTGTCTGGCAGCGACGTGGCCAGTCCACTCTGGCGCGGTTGTATGGCGCCATCCAGATCCATCGCGGACAGGTAGATCGCCAGATGGTGAAGCAAACGCTGGCGGCCTTGCGTTCGGGTTATCCTTTGTTGATCGCGCCGGAGGGCGGGCGCTCCCATACCCCGGGAATGCGGCGCGCCAAACCCGGCGTGGCGTATCTGGCCGCTGCGGCCGACGTTCCGGTGGTGCCGGTGGGCGTGATTGGCAGCACCGAAGATTTCCTGCGCCGCGGCCTGCGCGGCGAGCGCCCTGAGATTGCCATGCGCATTGGCGAGCCGTTCCGTCTGCCGGCGGTGCAGGGGCGGGGAAGCGCCCGACGCGCTGCTTTGCAGCGTAATGCCGATGAGGTGATGGTGCGCATTGCGGCGCTGTTGCCGCCAGCGTATCGAGGTGTATATGCCAATGGAATCCCCACAGATTCCCCCGAAGCCGAGAAGTGAAGTTTACCGCCCCGATCTGGTGCGACTGCCGCCGTTGACGCCCTGGCGACGGCTGTGGCGCCGCTTTCTGCAGGCGCTGGTTCGCCTGGTGGTGCGGCTGGCGCTCCGCTTTGAAGTCCATGGCGAAGCGAACCTGCCTCGAGGTGGCCCGATGCTGGTGGTTTCCAATCATCTGGGGGATGCCGATCTGGTGGTCGGGTTGGCTGCCTCGCGTTTCCCTTTTGATGCCATCGCCAAGGTGGAGCTGTACGACCTGCCGCTGGTCGGCTGGTTGCTGCATTCCTACGG
>RFKO01000066.1 GCA_003694235.1 Anaerolineae bacterium | reverse complement strand
GGAGAGATGCCGCGCACGGAAACGGCGCTGCGCGCCCTGCCCGGCATCGGCGAGTACACCGCGGCGGCGATCGCCGCGCTGGCCTTTGGCGCCGACACGGTCGCCCTGGACGGCAACCTGCGCCGCGTGCTGGCGCGAGTGTTCGATGTGCGTCTGCCGGCGCGCTCGGCCGAGGGAGAACGACGCCTGCGCTCTCTGGCGCAGGCCCATCTGCCGCCAGGGCGGGCTGCGGATTTCAACCAAGCTTTGATGGACCTGGGAGCGAGCATCTGTACCCCACGCCGCCCGGCCTGTGCACGCTGCCCGCTGGCCGATTTGTGCCGTGCCAGGGAACTGGGCGTGCAGGAAGCGCGCCCGGTGCGGAGGGCGCGCCCGGCGACGCCGCACTACGTCGTCACCGCCGCAATTATCCAGCGAGAGGGACGTGTGCTGCTGGGGCAACGTCCGCCGCAGGGGCTGCTCGGCGGGTTGTGGGAATTCCCCGGTGGAAAGCAGCAGCCCGGCGAAAGCCTGACCACATGTCTGCGCCGCGAGATTGACGAGGAATTAGGGTTGAAAATCCAGGTGGGGGATCGTCTGGGCAGTTTCCGTCACGCCTACACGCACTTCCGGGTGACGTTGCACGCCTTTTTCTGCCAGGCCGAGGAAAATGCCTCCCCCCAGCGGCGGGCACACGCCCGCCTGACCTGGGCACGCCTGGAGGAACTCGACAAGTATCCAATGGGAAAACTGGACCGCATGATCTCAGCCGCACTGCAAACCGGATGACCATGAACGACGACTACGACCACATTCTACTGGTGGACGCCCATCAGGACCTGGCCTGGAACATGCTCTCCTTTGGGCGCGATTACACGCGCCCGGTTGCGGAGACGCGCCGGCTGGAACAGGGCACAGAGACGCCCAAACGCAACGGCGACACCTTGCTGGGCTGGGCAGAATATCAACAGGGACGCGTGGCGGTGATTTTTGCCACGCTCTTCGCCGCGCCGGAGCGCAAAAAACTGGGGGAATGGGATCATCAATGTTATGCCGACGCCGCTCAGGCGGCCCAGGTGTATTCCGCTCAGCTGGATGCGTATCATCGGCTGACTGAAACCCACCCGGATAAATTCCGCCTGCTTGACACGCGGCCGGATTTGCACGTCCATCTCGCCACCTGGCAAAACCCAGAAGCCTCCTCGCCGCCGGTGGGCCTGATTGTGCTGATGGAAGGCGCTGAGGCCGTGCGTTCCCCCGCCGACCTGGAAGCATGGTGGCGACGCGGCGTGCGCCTGATCGGCCCGGCATGGGCGGGCACGCGCTTCTGCGGCGGTACGGGCGAACCCGGCCCGCTGACGAAAGCGGGCCGCACCCTGCTGGATGGGATGGCAGGCTTCGGATTCGGGCTGGACCTCAGCCACATGGACGAACAGGCCGCTTTGCAGGCACTGGACACCTACCCCGGCGTGGTGCTGGCCTCGCACGCCAATGCAGCCGCCCTGCTGCCGGGGGTCGAAAGCAATCGCTTCCTGACCGACCGTCTGATCCAGGGCATCCTGGAACGCGAGGGCGTGATCGGCGTGGTGCCCTTCAATCGTTTTCTGCTCCCCGGCTGGCAGGAACGCGACGGGCGGCAACACGTCACCCTGGAGCGTGTCTTCGCCCAGATTGATTACATCTGCCAGATGGCGGGAGACGCGCGCCACGTCGGCCTGGGCAGCGACTTCGACGGCGGGTTCGGCGTCCAGCGCGTGCCCCGGGAGATCGACACCATCGCCGACCTGCGTCTGCTGATCCCCCTGCTGGCCAGCCACGGCTACAGCGATGAGGATATCGCCGCCGTCATGGGGAAAAACTGGCTCACCCTGCTGAAACGCATTCTGCCGGAGGAACGGATATGAGCACACACCCCGCCGCGCCGCGCCACAAACGCCTGCGCCGAATGGCTTTTCTCCTGCTGCTGGGGGTTTTCCTGATCGTACTGGGGCTGGAACCCGATCTGTTCAACCTGGATCGCAGCCCGGTGGTCGGGTTTGTCCAGCTGGCGGTGTTTCTGATAGGGCTGGCGTTCGTCTGCCTGGGGGGCTATGTGGGCTTCGCCGTCCCGCGCGGCGAGGAACGCACCATCGCCGCCGACATCGGGCTGCGACTGGTGGCCACCGGTTATGTGATCGCCTTCGTCTCCGGCATGGCCGATGTGCTGGGTTTCGGCACCGAAACCTTCCCCGAAGTACCTTCCTTCGGTATCCTGCAACAAACCGGGGTGATCGTCGGCGAGATCGTGATCGCGCTGGGATTCCTGCTGGTGGCTATCCCGCGCAAACAAAGGTAAACGCTCCCGCAGGTTTTCAGCCTGCGGGAGATTGCTTGCCCAGCGCTGAGAGCATCTCCTCGTTGCTGGCGAACTTGAAGTCTTCTACGCCCAACTCGGCAGCTTTTTGCTGTTCGATCTCCGCCAGACGAACGACATCCTGATTATCCACCACCGGATGGGGGAGTTGTGCGACAGCCTCTCTGGCGCGCTGGAGCACCGCTGTGGAGGACTCGCCTGCGGGAAGCGTTTCCAGATATTGCAACACGGCTTCGGCGCCCTGTTCGCCATCCTTGCGGGCATAACCCACCAGGCCGCTGCTGGCCTCGCGCGACCAACCGGCGACGAAAACGCCTTCCACAGCCTGCTCCTTTTCGGGATCGTAAGCCTCGTAGGACAGACCGGCCACCGGAAAACGCGGTTCGGGATGCTTGACGAAGGCGTTCCATTGCACCGGCAGACCAAAATCGTCCTCCACTTTATCTCCGATGCAAAACACCACGGTATCCACCTCCAGCACACGATGCGTGCCCAACCCTCTGGCTTTGGTATCGCCGTTGCGGGGAATCAGTTCGGTATCTTCCCTTCCAGGCCGCGTACGCGCCCGCTCTCATCGCCCAGTATGCGCGTTGGGGAGGAGAGAAAAGCGAAACGGAAGCGCGTCTCGGAGACGGCGGGTTTGGCCTTGGGAAGAGCGGAGAGGATGAAGGCCTTGGCCTCCTCGGGGTCTTGTCCCACGGCCTTCATGCGGTCTGCCACGCGCTCGATCTCGGCGTCCAGCGCCTCCACATCGAGGTTGGCGGCCACATTTTCCAGCTCTTTGCGGGTGAACTTGACCTCCGCCGGGCCGCGACGGGCAACCGCGGTGACCTCATCCACCTTGAGATCGCGAATCACCCAATGGGCGATATCCACCATCACGTTGCCCACCCCGATCAACGCCACGCGCCGCCCAATGTCGTATTCGCGCTGGCTGAAGGGAGGGAGTTTGTTATAGTGGTACACCAGGTCTTTGGCGTGGTACACCCCTTTCAGGTCCTCGCCGGGCAAGCCCAGCCATTTGGTGCCCTGCGCGCCCGCGGCGACCAGAACAGCCTGGAAGCCCAGGGCGCGCACATCGTCCAGCGTCAGGTCGCCGTGCCGGCCGATGCGCACGTTACCGAAGTAATGGATACGCTCGTCCGCCAGAATTTGCAGGAACTGACGGCGCAGCCCCTGCTTCATTTTGTACTTGTCGTAGTAAATTCCGTATTCGGCCAGGCCGCCGGGTTTGATATCGCGGTTGAAGACCACGACATGCACGCCGGCCTGAGCGAGTTTTTTGGCGGCGTTCAGGCCTGCCGGCCCGGCGCCGATCACTGCAACGGTGTGGTGAGAAGTGTTCATAGTGCTCCCTGCCTTTGTGTGGTTAGTGTGTAAAACGCGCTCATCCTGTCAGGTAAATTATACCCGTTGCTCTATTTCTCTGCTCTCCTGTTTTTTATGAAAAAAGTGACAAAAATCATATTGCCCCGACGCCCAACAATGTTACAATCCAGACACGTTTAGGAGAGTTACAAAATCACCATCCACCAGGAGAATTTACTCATGTTACCAAGTTACCTGTTAGCCTTACGCGAAGGCCTGGAGGCCGCCCTGATCTTAGGCATTGTACTGGGCGTGATCCGGCGGCTTGGTCGCCCTCGTTTGAAGCGTCAGGTGTGGGCCGGGACCGCCCTGGCAGTCATTCTCTCGGTCGGCGTGGCCGCGGTGATGAACGCCATCGGCGCATCGCTGAAAGGCACCGGCGAACAGATTTTTGAGGGGGTCGCCATGCTGCTGGCGGCGGGCGTGTTAACCTGGATGATCTTCTGGATGCAGCGGCAGGCGCGCTCGATCCGCACCGAACTGGAAGCCGATGTGCGCCGCGCGGCGTTACAGGGCAGCCAGTGGGCCTTGTTTACACTCTCATTTGTGGCGGTGATTCGCGAGGGAATTGAACTGGCCCTCTTCCTCACCGCCACGGCGATGACCACCTCAGCCCAGCAAACCCTGACGGGCGCGCTTTTGGGGTTGGGCACCTCGGCTCTGCTGGGATGGTCGCTGTTCGCCACCACTGTGCGCCTGGACTTGCGGCGCTTCTTCCAGGTCACCGGGGCGTTGTTGATCCTCTTCGCCGGCGGGCTGGTGGCGCACGGCATTCACGAGTTCAACGAGGTCGGCTGGATCCCGGCCGTGATCGAGCACCTCTGGGATGTGAATTTCATTCTGAACGAAAATTCCACACTGGGGCAATTGCTCAAAGCGTTGTTCGGCTACAACGGCAATCCCTCGCTGACCGAGGTGCTGGGCTATGTGGCCTATTTCATCGCCGTCGGATTGGGGCTGCGGCGCAGCAAATCGGCGCTCCCCGCGGCGCAAGAGGCGTAGAAACAGTGACAAAAATGGCCGCGGCGATGACCGCGGCCATTTTTGTTT
>RFKO01000331.1 GCA_003694235.1 Anaerolineae bacterium | reverse complement strand
CGTGATCGCCGCCGTCAGCGTCGTCTTCCCGTGGTCGATGTGTCCCATCGTCCCTACGTTCAGATGCGGCTTGTCGCGTACAAATACTTCCTTGGCCATAATTCAATCTCTCCTGGTGATATTAGTTCATTATTGCATTAGTGCATTGGTTCGTCAGTTCAATGCCTTTGATGGCTCAGGCTTCGCCACGAATGATTTTTTGTGCCAGATTGTCGGCCACGGTCGCGTAGTGGTCGAATTCCATGGTGAACACACCGCGCCCCTGAGTAGCCGAGCGCAACTGGGTGGCGTAGCCAAACATCTCGGCCAGCGGCACCATCGCCCGCACCGCCTGAGCGCCGCCGGGGCGCATCTCCATCCCCAGCACTTCGCCGCGGCGGGCGTTCATCTGGCCGATGACCTCGCCGAGGAACTCCTCCGGGACGGTCACTTCGACCTTCATAATCGGTTCCTGCAGCACAGGGCCGCCGCGTTGAACCGCTTCGCGGAACGCCATCGTCCCGGCCGCTTTGAAGGCCGCCTCGTTGGAGTCCACCTCGTGATACGAACCATCCACAAGGCGCACGCGCACATCGGTGACCGGATACCCGGCCAGCACGCCGGCATCCGCCGCCTCGCGCACACCTTTCTCCACGGCGGGGATGAACTCCCGCGGAATCACCCCGCCGGTGATCTCATCCTCAAACAGAATACCTTCCCCTGGCTCGGTGGGCTCAACCGAAATCACCACATGAGCGTACTGCCCACGACCGCCGGTTTGTTTGACGTGACGGTACTCCACCCGCTCCACCGCCCGGGTGATGGACTCACGATAAGCCACCCGCGGATTACCCACCCGCGCCTGGACGTTGAACTCGCGCATCAGGCGATCCACCAGAATTTCAAGGTGCAGCTCGCCCATACCGGAGATGATGGTCTGCCCGGTCTCATGGTCCACGCGCACACGGAAGGTCGGATCCTCCTCCGACAGCTTGTGCAAGGCGTCGGCCATTTTATCCTGATCGGCCATCGTCTTCGGCTCAATCGCCACCGAGATCACCGGCTCGGGGAAGGAAATCTCCTCCAGGATAATCTGGTTGGCCGCATCGCACAGCGTATCGCCGGTGAAGGAAAACTTCGGGCCAAGAATGGCAACAATATCGCCGGCGGAGGCATCCTCGATATCCTCGCGCCGATCGGCATACATGCGGATCAGGCGACCGATGCGCTCCTTCTTTTGCTTGCTGGAGTTGTAAACCGAAGAGCCCTTCTTGAGACGGCCGGAGTAGATGCGCACATAGGCCAGGCGCCCGACATAAGGATCGGTGACGATTTTGAACACCAGGGCGCTGAGCGGCTCGGAGTCATCGGCTTTGCGGACGATCTCTTCATCCGTGCCAGGTTTGCGACCGCGCACCGCCGGGATATCAAGCGGCGAGGGAAGATACTCCACAATACCGTCCAGCACCGGCTGCACGCCCTTGTTGCGCAGCGATGTGCCGCAGAACACCGGCGTCAATTGCCCGGCGATCACAGCCCGACGCAGCGCAGCCTTCAACTCCTCCACCGAGATGGTCTCCCCTTCCAGGTACTTGATGGTGAGATCATCATCGGTCTCGGCAATGCGCTCCACCATCTGCTCGCGCATGGCTTCGGCCTGGGCCTGCAAATCCACCGGAATCTCGGTTTCCACCGGTTCTTTGCCCTGGTCATCTTTCCAGACGATGGCGCGCATGGTGAACAAATCCACCACGCCTTTGAACTCGGCCTCCACGCCGATGGGCACCTGCACGGCCAGCGGATTGGCCCCCAGGCGCTCACGGATCATCTGGATGGTGCGTTCGTAAGAAGCGCCGACGCGATCCATCTTGTTGACGAAGCAAATGCGCGGCACGCCATAACGATCCGCCTGCCGCCAGACGGTCTCGCTCTGCGGCTCAACGCCCTGAACCGCGTCGAAGACCACCACGCCGCCATCCAGCACGCGCAACGAACGTTGCACCTCGGCAGTGAAGTCAATGTGGCCAGGCGTGTCAATAATGTTGATCAGGTGGCCACGCCAGTCCGCCGAGACAGCCGCCGAGACAATGGTAATACCACGCTCCCGCTCCTGCTCCATCCAATCGGTGACGGTGGTGCCGTCATCGACCGAGCCCAGGCGGTGCGTCTTTCCTGTGTAATACAGGATACGCTCGGTGGTTGTCGTTTTGCCGGCATCGATGTGCGCGATGATGCCAATATTACGATACCGGTCTAAAGGATACTGACGGGCCATATGACGCTACAAATCCTGATAGTTCAAACCCGGTAATGCGAAAAGGCACGGTTGGCCTTGGCCATACGGTGCGACTCTTCGCGCTTGCGAACGGCCGCGCCGGTGTTGTTGGCCGCCTCGATCAACTCATCGGCCAGCAACTCGGGGAAGGCTTTGCCGGAACGGGCGCGCGCCGCCGCCAGAATCCAGCGGGTAGCCAGTGCAAACTGACGATGCGGCGGCACCTCCATCGGCACCTGGTAAGTCGCACCACCAATGCGCCGCGGCTTGACTTCCATAAGCGGCGAGGCGTTCTCAATCGCCTTCTCAAAAACCTCAAGCGGGTTCTGATTGGTGCGTTTCTCAATAATGTCGAAAGCATCGTACACCAGTCGCGCGGCCAGGCTCTTCTTGCCGTTCTTCATCACGCGGTTGATGAACGATTGCACTTTCACGCTGTTGTACCGCACATCAGGCGGAATTTCGCGTTTTGGCGCTCTGTTTCTACGCATTCCAAAATCTCCGTTTTACCAGGCTCCATCCGTAAGAATCGCCGGCGGTTTCACCGGCGTTCTCAAAACTTATTTCTTCTTCGTGCCGTACTTGGAGCGGCCCTGCTTGCGAGCATCCACTCCGGTGGCGTCAAGCGTACCGCGAACAATGTGGTAACGCACACCCGGAAGGTCTTTCACACGGCCACCGCGCACCAGCACAATCGAGTGCTCCTGCAGGTTGTGCCCTTCGCCGGGGATGTAAGCCGTCACCTCGATCATATTGGTCAGGCGGACACGGGCGATCTTGCGCAACGCCGAATTAGGCTTTTTAGGCGTCATGGTGCGCACAACCGTGCACACGCCACGCTTCTGCGGCGCGCCCTTGGGCTGGCGAATGCGGCGCTGCTTGAAAGAGTTGAAAGTGTACTGCAAAGCAGGCGCCTTGCTCTTGCTCTTCTTGACCTTGCGTCCTTTGCGAACCAGTTGATTAATCGTGGGCACGTTTGCCTCCAATGAAAACTTTTCCTGCTTCACTCAACAAAGGAGGCCATCGCTCGTGCAATGATGGCCTCGCGTCTGTTCATCGGTGTCGCTGTTAATCCGGCGGGGGGCAATGCCCGCCTTTGCCTTTTGACAACGACCGGTGATTGTACCACGAGGGTAGAGCACCGTCAATAGTCGCCGTCGTCTCCCAGGCCAATCAAACCGGTCTTGGGCATCGGGCGCTTGCGACGGCTATCTTCCTTACCAAAGCGGATCACTTTTCCTTCTTCTGTAACCGCCTCCACCGCCAGCCCCAGGCTCTGCAACTCCTTCACCAACACCTGGAAGGAAGCCGGGATGCTGGGAGCGTCCAGCGGCTCGCCCTTGACGATGGCCTCATACGCCTTGACGCGTCCCTGGACATCGTCCGACTTGACGGTCAACATCTCCTGCAGGGTGTAGGCCGCGCCATACGCCTCCAGCGCCCACACTTCCATCTCGCCGAAGCGCTGCCCGCCGAACTGGGCTTTGCCGCCTAACGGCTGCTGGGAAACCAGGCTGTAAGGACCGGTCGAGCGGGCATGCACCTTGTCTTCCACCAGGTGATGCAGCTTAAGGATGGACATCACACCAACGGTCACAGGGCGATCGAAAGGTTCGCCGGTCTTCCCATCACGCACCACCTGTTTGCCGATAATGGGAGAAGGAATCTGGGTTGTAGCCGTGATCTCATCAGCCCTGGCGCGCAACTCTTCGTCGTCCATCTGCTCCACGCCATCCACGCCCTGCTGCGTCAGCCACATCTGGAGACAGGCGCGCACCGCGCGGGCATCCTGCGCGTCGCGCTCATCCACAGGCAGAGGCTGATCTTCAAAGGCCAGGATTTCGTCTGGCTCGTAGCCGCGCTCGCGCAGCCACTCGCGCAGCGCCGAGCGCCGGGCATATACCTCATCGGTGATCAGTCGATATACATCGTACTCCTCGCGG
>RFKO01000330.1 GCA_003694235.1 Anaerolineae bacterium | reverse complement strand
GGCGGCGACTGCCTCGTCATCGTAACCCCAACGCGCGGCAATGCTCAGATTTTCGCCCTGTTCATCGGCCAGCAAGATCGAACCTTTTTCTGCAGCCGGGATGGCGTTACAGGCAGCTTCCAGGATGTGTTGCAACACCTCGTCCAGCGATGTGGTTGTGGCGAGCACCTGGCCGATTCTGGCCTGCGCTTCCATCACGCGTTCGTCTCGCTTTCTCTCGGTGATGTCCTGCGAAGCGCCGAAGATGCGGGTGACGCGCTTCCCGCCGTCATCGAACACCGGCCGGGCATGGTCTCGCAGCCAGCGCGGCTCCCCCTCGCGGGTGATGAAGCGGAATTCGGCCACGTGCTCCTGCCCGCCGGCGACAATCTGGGCATGTTGAAGCGCAATGGGTAAGTCGGGCGGGTACACGATGTGCTGCCACCCGCCGCGCGCTTTGACATCCTGCAACGTCAATCCGAACACGCGGGTGAACGATTCGCTGATCCACTCGCCGATCAACTGGCCGGTTTCGGTCACGCGGAAAATGTACACATAGTCCGAGATCATCTCGGCGATGATGCGGTTGCGCTCCTCGGCGGGCGTTTCGTCGTGCAGATCGGCCAGGGCTTCCGGCGGGGCGAGGATCAGGTCGAAGTCGGATTTTTCCAGAAACTGGCGCGCAGTTCGGACGCTGGCCGCGCTGCGCACCTTCAGGCCGTGCTCGCTCAGCACGTGCCGCAGGCGAGCGCGTTCATCCTTGTCCGGAGAAAATAAAAGGATTTTGCTCATTGCTCTGCCGCTCCATCTCTCATATTGTAACGCATCCCCTGGAGCAATGAAGAGTTTTGCCCGCTACAAACTGTGCTGGCATTCTGCGCTGCATGTGCTATAATCGGGTCAGCCTTCAGGCACAGGAGAAGACGGTTTGGAACGAGTGTTCGTACACTGCCCTCAGAATAATCCCGCCAATGCGAATAATGCCGACGACGAGTGCGGTCGGGCGGTGCGTTGCGGGCTTTCTCGTTCCTGAGTTGAGGTCTCGTACACTCATCGCCCGAAGCTGGCAACAGCGGAGGGCGATTTTTTTTGCATATCACTTGGAGGAGCCATGTACAAAACACACACTTGTGGCGAATTGCGCTCGCAGCATGTCGGCCAACGGGTGACGCTGGCCGGATGGGTGCATCGGCGGCGCGATCACGGCGGCGTGACGTTTGTGGATTTGCGCGACCGCTTTGGCATTGTACAGGTGGTGGCCGATTCGGCCTCCCACCAGGCGGCACACCAGGCCCTTGAGCCGGTGCGCGTGGAGTGGGTGATTCAGGTGGAAGGGGTGGTGCGCGCTCGACCGCCGGGGATGGTCAACCCCGATCTGGCGACAGGCGAGATCGAGGTGGAAGTGCAGGCGGTGCGCGTGCTCAATCCTTCCAAAGCGCCGCCGATCTACATCAACAAAGAAGCCGATGTGGATGAGCAAATCCGCCTGAAATACCGTTACCTGGACTTGCGCCGCGAGCGCATGCGCCGCAACCTGGAACTGCGCCATCGTGTGGTCAAGTTCATCCGCGATTTTCTGGATGCGCGCGGCTTCCTCGAGATCGAGACGCCGATTTTGTTCAAGACCACGCCTGAGGGGGCGCGCGATTATCTGGTGCCCTCGCGTTTGCATCCGGGGGAGTTCTACGCGCTGCCGCAATCGCCGCAGCAGCTCAAGCAGTTGCTGATGGTGGCCGGCGTGGAACGCTATTTTCAGATCGCTCGCTGTTTTCGCGATGAGGATCAGCGCGGCGACCGGCAACCGGAGTTCACCCAACTCGACCTGGAGATGTCCTTCGTCGAGCGCGAGGACGTGATCTCCTTGATCGAAGAGATGTTCACTCAGATGGTGGCCGAAGTGGTTCCCGAAAAGCGCATATTGCAAACGCCCTGGCCGCGCTTCACCTACGAAGAGGCGATCAATCGCTTCGGCAAGGATAACCCCGATATCCGCTTCGGCATGGAACTGGTGGATATCGGCGATCTGGCGGCAGGCTGCGGTTTTGGCGTGTTCGAGCGCGTGTTGGAAAGCGGCGGGCAGGTGCGCGGCCTCAACGCTCGCGGGCTGGGTGATTACAGCCGCAAACAAATTGAAGAATTGACGGACTTTGTGGGGCGGTATGGCGCCAAAGGATTGGCTTACATTGCCCTGACAACGGATGGGCAGATGCGCTCCTCGTTTGCCAAATTCCTTTCCGAGGAGCGGGTGCAGGCCATCGTGACGCGTCTGGAAGGGCAACCGGGAGACCTGCTGCTGTTTGTGGCCGATCGACCGTCTGTGGTCGCCGAGAGCCTGGGACGGTTGCGCGAATTGCTGGGCGACCGTTTGGGACTGCGCGATCCGAACGTGCTGGCTTTCTGCTGGGTGCTGGATTTCCCCTTTGTGATGTGGAACGAGGAGGAAAACCGTTGGGATCCCAGTCATCATCTCTTCACCGCGCCCATGCCGGAAGATGTGCCCTTGCTGGATACCGATCCGGGCAAGGCGCGCGG
>RFKO01000065.1 GCA_003694235.1 Anaerolineae bacterium | reverse complement strand
GCGGTGAGGCCGAATTCCCGGTAGATGCGCTGGTAGGGGGCGGAGGCGCCAAAGCGGTCTACGCCGAGCACTGCGCCGCCCTCGCCTATATAGCGTTCCCACCCCAGGCTGACGCCGGCTTCCACGGCGACTTTCGGCACCTGCGGGAGGAGTACGCTCTGGCGGTAGGCTTCCGGCTGGGCGTCGAACAGTTCCCAGCTGGGCATCGAGACCACGCGTGCCGCGACGCCCTCCTGCGTGAGGATCTGGTATGCCTCCAGTGCCAGGTGCACTTCCGAACCGCTGGCAAGCAGCACGATTTGAGGCGATTGACCTGTCGCGTCGCGCAAAATGTATGCGCCGCGCGCCGTCTGGTTGTAGCGCGGGGTGATTTGCGGCACTTTTTGACGGGTAAGCGCCAGGGCGGTGGGGCCGTTTTTGCGTTCCAGCGCCACCTTCCACGCCTGGGCGGTCTCATTGCCGTCGGCAGGGCGCAACACCACCAGGTTGGGCATGGCGCGCAGCGAGAGCAGTTGTTCCACCGGTTGGTGCGTCGGGCCGTCCTCACCCAGGCCGATGCTATCGTGGGAGAATACGTAGATGACCGGCAGCCCCATCAGCGCGGCCAGACGGATGGCTCCACGCATGTAATCCGCGAACACCAGGAAAGTGCCGCCGTAGGGACGCAAGCCGTGTAGAGCAAGGCCGTTCATCACCGCGCCCATGCCGTGCTCGCGAATGCCATAGTGGATGTAGTTGCCGCCGTAATCGCCCCGTTGGATCACGCGCGAGGCGCTCACTTTGGTCTTGTTGCTGCCGCTCAGGTCGGCGGAGCCGCCGATCAACGTGGGGATGGCTGGCACCAGGGCTTCCAGCACTTTGCCGGAAGTGGCGCGTGTGGCGGCGGGGTCTGCGCTGGTGAAGTCGGGCAGAGCGTCTTGCCATCCGGCGGGCAATTTGCCCTGCACGAAGTCGTCCCACTCGGCGGCCAGGTCGGGATAGGCGGCGCGATAAGCCTGTAATGCTTGTTCCCATTCCGCCTGCGCCTGCGCGCCGCGTTGTGCCACGGTCTCGAAATGCGCGCGCACGTCAGGCGGTACGTAGAAGGGTTTGTCCTTCGGCCAGCCATAATGTTCCTTGGTCGCCAGGTAGTTCTCGCCGACCAGCGGGCTGCCGTGCACTTTGGCGGTGTCCTGTAACGGGCTTCCCAGACCGATGTGCGTGTGGCAGGCGATCAGGCTGGGGCGTTCGCTTTCGGCCTGGGCGGCACGAATGGCCTCGGCGACGGCCTCCATGTCGTGCCCGTCCACCTGCTGCGTGTGCCAGCCGTAGGCGGCGAAGCGTTGCAGCGTATCGGTGCTGTCGCTCAGGCTGGTAGAGCCGTCGATCGAGATGCTGTTGTCATCGAAGAAGACGATCAGTTTCCCCAACCCCAGGTGACCGGCCAGGGCGCAGGCTTCATGCGAGACGCCCTCCATCAAGTCGCCGTCAGAGGCCAGGACGTAGGTGTAATGCTCTACCAGCGTGTGGCCGGGACGGTTGAAGCGCGCCGCCAGATGGCGTTCGGCCAGCGCCATACCCACGGCTGCTGAAATCCCCTGCCCCAGCGGGCCGGTGGTGATTTCGATGCCTAAATAGGGGTTGTATTCGGGATGTCCGGCGGTATGGCTGCCCCATTGGCGGAAGTTTTGTAACGCTTCCAGGGTGATGGGGTAACCGCTCAGGTGAAGTAAAGCGTACAGCATGGCCGAGCCGTGTCCTGCGGAGAGGATAAAGCGGTCGCGATTGGGCCAGGTGGGGTCGTTCGGATTGTGCTTGAGAAAGCGCGTCCAAAGCACGGTGACGATGTCGGCTGCTCCGAGCGGCAGGCCGGGGTGGCCGGAGTTGGCTTTGTTCACCGCGTCGATGGCCAGCATGCGGATGGTGTTGGCGCAGCGTTGTTCGATATCGGGAGCGGTAGTGGCAGTCGGTTTCATGGCGGTTCTCCAGAGCGTTATTTGTGTCAAAAGATGCGGGAGGCGCGTTCCTTCTCCAGTTCTTCACGCGCCAGCATTAGTTGATAGACGATGAGTAGTTGCGTAATGCCCAAAGGGTGTGAGATGTGGGTTTCGTTGCCGCTGGTGTAGACGCCGATTTGGTCGGGGCGTAAATGCTTCCCTGCCGAAGAGAATTTATCCACGCGTTCCCAGATCAGGTCTTCCAGCTGAGTAGCCTGCTCGTCGTTGATTTCCCCTTTGATATCCAGGATTTCCATCAGCCAGTCGTCTTCGCGCTCGATGGAGGAGGAAAAGACGCGTTTGTTGTTGTTCCAGGCCACGATATCGGCCAGGTTAGGGTGCGGCAAAGTGGGGCGCAGTTTGAGTTTGACGTTCAAATGGCTGTCTGTGGCTTGAGGGTGGTCGGGTGGACGATAAAACGTGACGACTATGTCGGCGTGGGCTTGTTGGGGATGGATGAAGCGCTCCGAATCCCGCTGCCTTTTTTTCAGAGATGCCAGCACCTGTTCGGGGGTATACCCTCGCTTTGTGGTGTCGCGGGCGATTTTCCATTGGATGCGCAGGTCTTCTTCCGGTGCCAGGTAGACTTTAACGTCGAACTGGCGTCGCAACGCCTGGCTGTAGAACCCCAACAATCCCTCGGCGATGATGAATTCACGGGGTTCGATGTATTCCGGTGGGTCGAAGTCACCGGTGGAGTGATTATAGATGGGTTTCAAAATCGGGTGCCCGCGGCGGAGCAAATCCAGGTGTTGCTCCATGATGTTGATGTAATTGCACGCCGGGTCAAGCGCGCTGATTCCCAGTTCCTTGCGTTGCTTGCGATTGTAGCGATGATAGTCGTCCGTGCAGATGACGGTAACGCGTTCCTCTCCCAGGATTTTGGCAATCCCTGCGGAAAGCGTTGATTTGCCCGCAGCGCTGTCACCTACGATACCGAGCAAGATGGTTCTTTTGAACGGCATGTTTCCTGTCTCCTTTGGCGAGGGGATGGTATGGTTTCTCAGCCGGGTGCATGCACCAGGAAGCTGAGATTCTGGCTCTGGCGCTTGTGATCATACGAGGTCAGCATGATGTAGTGGCGAGGATATTCCTGGCGCATGCGCTGGATTTCCTGCATGATGAAATCCGGATCGCGGGTTTCGAAATAGGGGAGTTTTTCCCAGTGCCAGTAGGTATCTGCAGCCGAAATCTGTGAACTGAATTCAAGCCCAATCATCCAGCCTTGGGCGAAAATATACTCGATCTGTTGTCGAATTTCCTGGTCTGTGAGGGGTGGAAGGTAGGCGAACGTGCCTGCGCGGGGTTGTGCTTTCATGGGAATACCTCCGTATGGGTGCAACTATCATTCATCCGATGAGCGGTTTCTTCAAATTCAGGCAGTAATTTCGAACTCTACGCCTTTCCAGGTTTCCAGGGCGACTCGTAGTTCGGGGTTGCGCCGGGCTGCCTGAGAGAGGATATCCTGCCCTTCCTTTTGCAGGTCGCGTCCCTCGTTGCGTCCTTTGATGACTGCTTCGAGCGCCACGCGATTAGCGGTTGCGCCGGCTTTGCTTCCCCAGGGATGGCCTACCGTGCCTCCGCCGAATTGCAGGATCGAATCGTCGCCGAAGTAGTGTACCAGAGCCGGCATGTGCCATACGTGAATCCCTCCCGAGGCTACCGGAAATGTCCCCGGCATGGAAAGCCAGTCTTGATCGAAGTGAATGGTCGGCGCCTCTGCGCGGGTCACGCGAGGCTCGCGCAGCATGCGGGCGGTGTCCAGTAATTCCTGAGGATCGCCGGCCAGCTTGCCCACGATTGTGCCGTTGTGGATATGGTCACCGCCGACGAGGCGCGCGAATTTTGCCAGTACCGGCCAGGCAACACCGTGGTCGGGGTTTCGATCAATGACGGAATGGAAGGCGCGATGGAGATGAAGTAAAATCCCGTTCTCGCGGCACCACTGCGCCACCGAGGTGAAAGCGGTCATTCCGGCGATCAAATAGTCGAGCATGATGATGCGGCTGCCGAGTTCTTTGGCCCGTTCTGCTCTTTTGAAGATCTCATCGAAGGTGTGCGCAGTGACGTTCAGATAGTGCCCTTTGCGTTCGCCGGTCATCGCTTCGGCTTTGTGAACAGCTTCCATACTGGCCTCGAAGCGGTGCTCCCATCGCATGAAGGTTTGGGAGGTGATGTTTTCGTCGTCTTTGGTGAAGTCCAGGCCGCCGACGAGTGCCTCATAGATCAACCGGCCGTAGTTTTTTGCTGAAAGCCCCAGCTTTGGCTTCATGGTTGCTCCCAGTAGTGGGCGGCCGTATTTGTTGAGCATATCCCGTTCTTGCCGGATGCCGTGGGGCGGCCCCTGGAAAGTGGTGAGATAAGCGGGAGGGAAATACAGGTCTTCTAGACGCAGGGCGATGAGCGGCTTGAAGCCAAACACGTTCCCCAGCAGAGAGGCCATCAGGTTGGGAATCGAGCCTTCTTCGAACAGATCAAGCGGATAGGCGATATAGGCCATCCATTGCCTTTTACCCTCATCAACAGGCTCGAGGTGGTAGACGCGCGCGCAATACCGCGCGGGATCAACCAGGTGATCGGACCAAACCATCGTCCAGGTGGCAAAAGAGGACTCGGCAGCAACGGCCGCCGCGGCTTCTTCCGGAGCAACCCCCGGCCGGGGAGTGATTTTGAAAGCAGCCAGCACCTGGGTGGCCGGATCGGGTTGGTATCCCAGGTCGAAATAATAGTGCGCCTCACGGTAGTCTTTTACCCCGGCGTCGTAAAATTTGTCCTGCATGTTTCACTCCTTTCGCGAGATGTGCGATAAACCTAAAGGGGGCATGACCTGGTCATGCCCCCTTTAGGGACAAATTGTACAACATTTATGCGACTTTTGTGAGCCTCAAGGTTGCCAGGTGCGCAGGAAGGCGACGACATTGGCCAGTTCTTCCGGTGTCAGCCGGCCTTCCCAACCTGCCATGGCCGTGCCGCGGCGTCCCTCGAGCAGGAAGGCCACCAGATCGGCGTTGTTGAGCGACTGGATGAACTCGTTGTCGGTCAGTTTGGCGCCGATGCCGCCTTCTCCTTGTTTGCCGTGACAGACGGCGCAATTGGCCTGGAAGATCTCCGCTCCGGCTTCCGCTTCACCCAGAGGCCATTGCTCTTTGAGAACGGTGAGCGTGGCGATCGCGCCCTCAGTGTCACCGGCGACCAGTTGCGCAGCCGCGTTTTCAAGAACGTCCGCTCCTTTGCCGCTGGCGATGCTTAAAGCGCGGTTGATGTGCAGGGCGGCGCTTTCGGTGTCGTTTTCCTGAAGCGAGAAGATGGCCGAATCCAGCAACTCCCCGATGTCAAACGCGGGTTGAACCGTGTTGCCGGCGCGCCAGGCATCGATCAGGGCGATGATATCCTCGATCTGGTTGGGCGAGAGCACCGTGCCCCAGGTTGGCATCCCTTTGGCCGGGCGACCGTTGCGGATGGTGGCGCGATACCAGTCGTTATCGAAGGTGCTCAAGCGCTGAGGGTCGTTGAGCGCCGGGGCGCGGTCGGTGCCTGTGCCATTATCGCCGTGGCAGATGGCGCAGGTGCTTGCAAACAACAGCGCGCCGCGCGC
>RFKO01000329.1 GCA_003694235.1 Anaerolineae bacterium | reverse complement strand
CCCGGCCCGACGGTGATCGCCTCTGGCCCCTTGACTTCTTCGCGCCTCTCAGATGCGCTGGCTGAACTGACCGGCCAGGATCATTTGTATTTCTTCGATGCCATTGCTCCCATTGTCACGGTCGAGTCGATTAATTTTGAGATTGCGTTTCGAGGCTCGCGCTACGATCGCGGAGAGCGGCAGGAAGGGGACTATATCAATTGCCCGCTGAATCGGGATGAGTATTACGCTTTTGTGGATGCGCTGCGCACCGCCGAACGGATTGAGTTGAAAGACTTTGAGCGCGAGCTGGAGCGGGGGGTGCGCGCCGGGGCACACACCTATTTCGAAGGCTGTCTTCCGGTGGAAGTGCTGGCCTGGCGCGGCGAGGATGCGCTGGCGTTTGGCCCGCTGCGGCCGGTGGGCTTGCGCGACCCACGCACCGGGCGACGCCCGTACGCCGTGGTACAGCTGCGCCAGGACGATCTGGCCGGAAGGCTGTACAACATGGTCGGCTTTCAAACCAATCTGAAGTTTTCGGAGCAGCGCCGCGTTTTCCGCATGATCCCCGGTCTGGAACATGCCGAGTTTGTGCGCTACGGACAGATGCACCGCAACACCTTTATCTACGCGCCGGCTTTGCTGCGCCCTACGCTCCAGTTTTGCAGCCGCGATGACCTGTTTTTTGCCGGGCAGATCACCGGCGTAGAAGGGTATGCCGGCAATATCGCCACCGGCTTGTTGGCCGGGTGGAACGCGGCCCGCTGGATCAAAGGGCAGCCTCTGCTGATCTTGCCGCGCGAGACCATGCTGGGGGCGTTGTGTCATTACATCACACACGCCAGTCCGGCGGATTTTCAACCCATGAAGGCCAATTTCGGTATTCTGCCGCCCCTGGAGGAAGGGCCGGGACGCGGGCGGCGCAACAAAAGGCAACGCATGGCGGCCTACGCGGCACGCGCCGCGCAGGCGCTGGAATCTTTCTTGCAGCGGGTTGACGATTGATATGCCCACAAAATACTCCCTCACCCTGATCATCGCTTCGCTGATTGGCTTCGCCGTCCTCTTCGGGCCGCGCTATCTCAACCGCCCCGAACCAACCTTCGATGGTCAACAGGCTCTCGAAGATGTCGAGTTTCAGGTCGATCTCGGGCCTCGCATCCCTGGCGAAGAGGGACATACGGCCTTTCGGGAGTGGCTTGGCACCGAGTTGTACGCTGCCGGCTGGCAGGTGGAAGAGCAGGTCATCACGCTGCCCAACGGCCGTAAAGCGCATAATGTCATCGCCTCCCGGCGGGGCCGGCAGTCCATTCCGCGCAACTGGGTGATTCTGGGCGCGCATTACGATACCCGCATCCACGCCGACGAAGACCCCGACCCGGCGAAACGCACTTATCCGGTGCCGGGAGCGAATGACGGCGCCTCGGGTGTGGCGGTGCTGCTGGAACTGGCGCGCGCCCTGCCGGAGAAATCGCCTGTCTGGCTGGTGTTCTTCGACGCCGAGGACAACGGCCGCATTCCAGAGTGGGACTGGATCATGGGCTCGCGCGCCTTCGTCGCCAGTCTGGAACAGCACCCCGAAGCGGTTGTGATCGTGGACATGGTGGGCGACGCCGATCTCAGCCTGCCGATCGAGCGCAACTCCGACCCCGCACTGGCGGCAGAAATCTGGAGCACGGCAGCCTCGCTGGGGTATAGCAGCGTCTTCCGCCCTTTGCCCGGATACAGCCTGATTGATGACCATACCCCCTTTCTGGAAGCCGGCATCCCGGCGGTGGACATCATCGACTTTGACTATCCTTACTGGCATACCACCGAAGACACGCCGGACAAGGTCTCGGCACAAAGCCTGCAGATTGTGGGTGACACTTTGCTGGCCTGGCTGCTCGATCGTTGAGTCACTTCAGACATTTATAGGGCAACTGCTCGCAGTTGGGTTGGCGAGGGCATTGCCAATCCCAGCACACTTTTCGCAGATGAGCCCACGGTATACATCCGCTGAGCCACTTGGCAAACAGGAGACCTTCATTTACACTTATCAATCATGGGCGCGATTGAACTGATCCGCAAGGTGCGCGAACGCTGGGAAGAGCGCGTTGTGCACCGCCTGGCGCGGGGCGAAGAAGTGCGCGATAGATTTCGTCAGGAGCTCAGCCGTTACTTCGATCTGGTGGAACAGGCTGTGCTGAGCGGCTATCCCGACTGGGTCAATGAGGTGCTGGATCAGTGGATCGCTGCCCGCACACAGAGCGAACAACAGCAGCAGGAACAGACGCTTGCTCCCATTCTGGAGCACATTTTTCTCTCCCTGGCGTTTGTGGCGCGGGAAATGCTGACCCCTGAGCAGGCCATCAACGTTGTGTCTGCCTACCTGACGTTGCACACGCACGCATTGCAATATGTGACTCGCCGCGAGACGGATTCTTATGTCCAGTACATCACGGCAGAACTGATAGAAGTCAAGAGCCGGCTGGAGCAGATTGATAAAACCAAATCGAAGTTTATTTCGGTGGCTGCACATGAACTCAAGACCCCGCTGACGCTGATCGAAGGTTACGCCTCCATGCTGGCTTCCTCGCTGTCCCCCGACGATGGCATCAAACCGCTGATGGACGGCATCGCAACCGGCGTGCAGCGACTGCGCGAGATCATTGACGATATGATTGACGTCTCGCTGATTGACAACAACATGCTGGAACTCAACTTCCAGCCCGTCTGGCTGAATCAGCTGCTCGGCATCGCGGCGCAGGACTTGCAGGAAGCGCTCAAGGAGCGCAATTTGACGTTAGAGATCAAAGATTTCCCCGGCAGCGATGAAATGATGTTTGCCGATTCTGCCCGCCTGTATCAGGCTTTCTGGCATTTGCTCACCAACGCGGTCAAGTACACGCCGGACGGGGGGAAAATCACTGTGGATGGACGCATGTTGCCCGGCTTCGTCGAGGTGACCGTCAGCGATACCGGCATCGGTATCGATCCCGAAGATCACGAGATCATCTTCGAGAAATTTGGCAATCTGGGGGATGTCTCGCTGCATTCCAGCGGGAAGACGAAGTTTAAAGGGGGAGGCCCAGGGCTGGGGCTGCCGATCGTCAAAGGGATCATCGAGGCGCATGGCGGCACGATCTGGGTCGAATCGCCCGGACATGACGAGAAAACCTGTCCGGGATCGACGTTCCATGTGCTGCTGCCGTTGCGTAAAGAGGCGCCCAGCGAGCAAATCAACCGATTGTTCGGCCAGGCGGCCTCCTCTCAAGATTGATTTTTATGCCCCGTAAACCGATCCCTACGAAACCACCTCGCGAGCGCGCTTTCCTGGTCGGTGTCGAGTTCTGGGG
>RFKO01000064.1 GCA_003694235.1 Anaerolineae bacterium | reverse complement strand
TCCCCTCTGATCGGCTTTGTGGTGGGGTATTTTCTCACCCGTCTGATTTTCTTCCTGGCGAGCGGAGCGACGCCGCGCATCAATGTGTTTTTCAAGCGGGCGCAATTGCTCACCGCCCTGGCGCTGGCGTTCAGCCACGGCACCAACGATGCGCAAAAGACAATGGGGGTGATCACCCTGGGGCTGGTGATCGGTGGCGTGCAACCGGTGTTTCATGTACCGATGTGGGTGATTGTGGCCAGTGCGACGGCGATTGCGTTGGGCACCTCTTTCGGCGGTTGGCGGTTGATCCGCACATTGGGGGGCAAGTTCTACAAGGTTCGGCCGGTGCACAGTTTTGCCTCGCAGATGAGCTCGGCCGCGGTGATTCTGACCGCCTCGCTGGTGGGCGGGCCGGTGAGCACCACGCAGGTGGTCAGCTCGGCCATTATGGGGGTGGGTTCTGCGGAGCGCGTCTCTAAAGTCCGCTGGGGGGTGGCGGAAGAGATCGTGACCGCCTGGGTGATCACCATCCCGGCGGCGGCTGCGGTCTCGGCCGGTGTTTACTGGTTGCTGCTCAATGTGCCTTTCCTCAGCCGCCTGTTCTGAGATGCGGTTTATCGGCTGACCGCCAGTTTGACCACCTTGCCCTCCTCGTCCAGCGTCAGGCGGGCGAAGGTCGGATGGACGCGGTAGGCATCGTGCCGTTTCTGACTGAGCACGACCACCTTGCGCCGAGGCGGGGAATCGGGGCGCGTCTTGGCGCCCAGTTGTCCGCTGGGACAGGAATGGCCTTCGCAGTCCAGGTGTTCGCGGCAGAGCGTGATGCGCGCTTTTTCCATGCCGGGCAGATAATGGGCGACGGCCTGCCGCACGGTTTCCAGAATTTCGTCAGGGATGGGTTCGCCTTCGTCCGGGTGGGTGTTCAAATCGCAGACCGTTTTGACCGCCGGCAGGGCGTCTTCCAGTCGGAGCACATCTTTGGCGGCCTGACGACGTAAGGGCAGGGTTTCGGGGCGGGCGAGCGGGTCGCCGTAGAGTACGAAAGAAATCAGCGTTTTCTGGTCTTCGCCGTCCAGGTAACCCTGGCGTTTTTGCATCTGCTGCACCAGGCTGATCTTGGCCCGCCGCAGCGCCTCGCCGACGGGGAAACCCTCCTGCAGGTAGCGCCAGAACCCTTTGCCCAGCAGGTCGGCGGCGATCAACGGGGCGGCCACCGACCCGTAGGCGATCGCCGTTGAGCCGATCACTGCCCGGCTGCCGGAAGCCAGAAACTTGAGCGCCAGCGATTCTTCCACCTTGCGGTTATAGATGTGCGCGCCGTAACAGGCTTCGCTGAACACTACCTGCGGAGCGCGCCCGCTGTTGACCACGTCTTCCGGGCGCAGCGCGATGGGGAAATCCGGCCCTTCTTCGATCGGTTTGACGCCGGGTTTGGGATAGTTCGTCGGGTCGCGCTGGCCGTACCATTCGGCGGCATCCACCATACCGTGCAGGTTGAAGTATCCCAGCCGGGCGGCGGGCGCCGGTATGCGGCTGTGACTGCCCTGCGGCGGTGAGGTCACCAGGCGGCGCGGCTCGTCCAGCACGCGGTAAACGGCCATCGCCGCCCGCTGCCAGATTTCCGCCGAATAGCCGATGCTGTGCGGGGTGCGCCGGCCGGGGAGCAGCCGGGAGAACATCTCTCGCAGCACGGTCAACCAGGTTTTCATTTGCCCGGGCTTGAGGTTCTGCATCTGGTGGTAGCGGATCATGCGCCGCAGATAACCGAGCAGCAAGTCGGGCTGATTTCCCGCGCCGCCGGGGATGCGGCCGACCGGCCAGCGGGGGACGAAGTAGTTTTCGTCCGGGGTGGCGTAAGGATTGTCGGAAGGCACATCGGCATCCAGGTCGTCGGTAGGGTT
The DNA here is from genome assembly GCA_003694235.1 of Anaerolineae bacterium. Lineage (GTDB taxonomy): Bacteria > Chloroflexota > Anaerolineae > Anaerolineales > UBA11858 > J130. The sequence continues at coordinate 3,818 of RFKO01000064.1, read as the reverse complement.
GGGGAGGTGATGGAAGGGGACGACCTCCGGCCCGCCGACGATCAGCAGCGCGCCGATCATGGCGTCCTTTGCTCGCAGCGCGCTCTCCAGGTCTGCCAGGGCGAGTTTGATGGCCCAGGGATCGGTGGAGGGGGTCGGTTTGAGGTTCAACCCCGACATGGCTGCCGGGTCGTCGGGGTACATCAGCAGTGCTCCCCAGCCGCGCCGCTCTCTCAGGGTGAGCACCAGTTTCTCCAGTGTTTTATCAATCAGAGCGGCGTTGCGCGCACCATACTGGCGTTCCAATCCGCCGCGCGTGCTCAGCACCACGTAAATCGGGTGACGCCCATCGGCGCGTGCCAGGGATGGCCGTCGCAGGCGGCGGGCGGCTTTTTCCAGTTCGGCCTGCACTCCGGCCGACTTGCCCGCGGGGATGTCCGTCTCTTCGACCTCCAGCAGGCGCAAGGCTTCGGCGCGCAGCTCTTCCAGGCGGGGTTTGGGCGGCTTTTTCTGCGGGACGGTGGACGGCGCGGGGGGCGTGTCCACAGCAGGGGGAGAGGGGGGCAGCGGGGATTGCTCCGCCTCGAGGGGAGTCTCCTCCGCCGGGGGCGCGGCGGCTTTGGCGGGAGGGTGCTCCTGAGGGGTAATTTCGCCCTGAGGGAGCAGATTCCACCCCAGGGCGGCGGCTACCGCCGCGGGGACGGGCAGGTCCACCGGTGCTTCCATATCGTCGGGCCACAGCGCGGCGTACGGGTTGCGCTGTCCCCAGAGTTTTTGCGCCACCTGGCCGGCAGGGTCGCTCGCTGCGGCGCGGTGCAACAGTTCGACCGCCTGGTCGCTCGCCCCGGCGCGGATCATGCTGTCGGCCAGCAAAAGATTCAAGGTCACGCATTGCGGCCATTGCTGTTGATAGTGCTCCCCGAGCGAGCGGATGGCTTCAGGCGGGGTGTCGTTTTGCAGCCAGAGGGATTTCAGATGCGTGACGGCGACCAGGGCGGGCGGCTTTTCCGCCGCCAGCGCGGCGGTCAGGTGTTCTGTGGCCGCGTCGAACGCTCCCTTGCGCAGCGCCTGGCGCGCCTCGCGCAGCGGGAGCGCCCAGGGCGGCGCCGGAGGGTTGTGCTTCTGCCCGACCGACGTTTCCTCTTGCAGCGCCAGCACACAGCCGTGGGCTTCGGTGATGCCTTTGACGCCCCGGCTGAGCAGCGTCCGGGCGCGCAGTTCCTGGGCCTCCAGATATTCAGGGTCGAAGCGACAGACCGTTTCCAGGATGCTGAGCGCGGTATCACTCTGCCCCAGGCCGATCAGCGCTCTGGCGCGCAGATACTGCACCTCCAGGTCGTTTTCGTAGTGCGTCAGCCAGGCCAGGGCGGCCTGGTCGGCATAGCGGTAGGCCTCGACCTTCAAGGCGGTGCGCAGTACGATGAGTAATTGTTCACGCCGCCACGGTTTGTTCGCCGACGGGGGAGGGAGTGTGTTCATCGAATTATCCATTCTTCGTCCCTGACTAGGATTTTACAAAGAGCGATTTTTTGTTGTGAACCAGGTTGAGCGCCACCACCGTGCCCAATTGACGGTGGATGCGGATGTCATCCGGGGATGACTGGGCAGCCTTGCGCAGCATGTGTTCTGCGTTGGCGTAGTCTTTGATTTCTTTGAAGGCCATGCCGGCCCAGTAGGCGCACTCGGCGTTGGTTGGCGCCAGCGTCAACGCCTGTTGCAGGGTTTGAATGGCCTGCGTGTATTCGCGACGGTCGAAGTAGGTGCGACCCAATTCGATATAGGGATCAACCCATTCGGGCTGAACGTTCACTGCGTCGCTGAGCGCCTGGACGGCCTGATCGAGTTGACCGCTGCGCCGCAGCAGGCGTCCCAACAGATAGTGCAAGCGCGCCTGCTCCTCTTCGTTCAACTGTGCCACCTGGCCGATGGTTTGCTGGGCAACGTGGATGGCTGCGTCGGTTTTGCCGCTCTCGGCGAGCATCTCGGCGTACGCCAGTCCCAGGCGCGCCTCTTGAGGGCGATGGGTGTACAGGGCTTCCATCTCTTTGATGGCAGCTTTGCTCCCCTCCACCTGGCGGCGCAGGTGCACGATTTTGAGCAGCAGTTCTACATCGGGCAGCGAACGTGCCGAAACGGCCTGCAACACATCCAGCGCTTCGGCCGGGCGATTCAACGCCTGCAGCGCTTCAGCCTGCAACAGCAAGGCCTGGGTATCGCCGGGATGCAGGCGCAGCGCCTGCCCGGTGTGTTCGAGGGCCTGTTCTGGATGGCCGCTGTCTAAGGCGATGCGGGCGCGCCACAACCAGCCGTTGCTGACGGTGGGGGACAGGCGACAGGCGGTCTCGGCAGCGCGGGCGGCTTCGTTCAGGCCGCCGTTGGCGTGATGAACTTCGGCCAGCGCCAGCCACAACCGGCTGTCCTGGTTGTCCAGAGCGATGGCGTTTTTCAGGATGGCCAGCGCGTTTTCCGTTTGTCTCGTGGCCAGGTATATCCGTCCCAGCTTGAGATAAGGCGTTTTGTTGAGCGGCTGTAACTGGATGGCGCGCTTCAAATGCTCGATGGCTTCTTGCAGGGCCGCCGCGTTCTCCGGGGCTTGATTTTCGCTGAGCACATCGGCGAGCAGCATGTGCCAGTAGGGCTCGTTGTCCCATCGGTTGAGCAACCGGCGGGTGGCGTTGATAAGCAGAGGGTGATCGCCGGCGCGGTGAGCCAGGGTTGCCTGCAATGCCAGGTAGAGTGGTGTGACCGGATGGCTGGTGCGGAAGGCTTCTTTGAGCGCCCGTTCGGCGGCGTGAGCGGCCAGTGAAGCCTCCTCGCGCGCCAGAGCGAGAGCGATCTGTCCCCACAAGGGGGCGGAGAAGCGGCGTTCCCCGCCGAGCAGCTTGCGCGCCAGTTCGGCGGCAGTTTTGGTTTCGCCGGCCAGCCTGAGGGCGGCCAGGCAGGCCGAATGGTGGTCTGGGTGAGGGGGCAGGTTGAGCAGCGCTTTGGCGTGTTCCACAGATGGCTGGAAGACCGCTTTGCCGCGGCTTACCCAGGTGCGTATCTCCGACTGCGCCAGGGAGCGCTCTCCGGCGGCGTCCTGGGGAAATTTTTCCAGAGAGCGACTGACGGCCCGCAGGGCGTTTTCGAACTCGTGGTAACTCTCCTCGGCGACCGCGGCGGCGCCGGGAGCGTTGTTCTGAATGTGCGCCGCGCGGCAGAGGTGGTAGTGTTCAGCGCGCAGCACCAGGGTTTTGGCCAGCAACAAGTGATGCCGCGCCGGGAGGTTGTTCGCCGGGACGCGCAACAGGTACAACGCGACGTCGAAGTACAGCCCTTCCTGCGCGGCCTCGGCCAGCGCCAGGCGTTCTCCTGACGTGATTTCGCGGGCGCGTTTGCCGAAGGCGATGAGCGCTTCTTTCAACGTCTGGGGGACGATTTTGCCGTTGCCTTGGCGGAGTTGCAGACGCAGTTGCAAGGTTTGAGTGCGCAGGTGGTCTGGAGCGATGGCGGAGGCGGTGTTGAGCGCCTGCGCCGCAGTAATCTCCTCGCCGAAGTGCAGGGCTACCTCTCCCGCCAGGCAATGCAGCTGTGCCAGCAAATCGGAGGGCCTGGCCTGCGCGGGGATTCGTGCCAGCAGGGAGCGGGCGCGGTCGGGCATCAGCAGATCGAAAGCCAGTTGGGCGGCCAGCAGACGCGCTGCCAGGTGCTCTGGTTGCAGGTCGAGCGCCTGTTCGGCCAGCTGCAGGGCACGCTCGAAACGCCCGATGTTGAGGTTGGCCTGTGCGGCCAGGTGTAACAGGTCGGCCTCCGTATTGACCAGCGGCATCTGGTTTTCCAGCCAGGCGACGGCCTGCTCT
>RFKO01000010.1 GCA_003694235.1 Anaerolineae bacterium | reverse complement strand
TGCACGCGCTGATCGGGGAGAACAACGTGCGCGTCGAGAAAATCACCTTTCAATAGTCGGTAACATCACCCGCCCCGTGCTGCCATCTTTGCCCTCAGGTGACAGTCACTCAAAGTGACTGTCACCTGACGCGCTTGCGAGAGGCACCCGATGAACCGTAACTTGCTGCTCATCCTCTCCCTGTCCCTCATGCTGCAAGCCGCGTGTCGGCCCAGCCTGCCGGAGACTTCCGAAGTCTCCCAGACCTCGGAGGTCTCGGCCTCCACGCTCGCGCTGAGGGGGAGCGGCGAAGCCGCTGAAGTCGAAGCGCCCACGGTGACCGCGACGGTGACCTCCACCCCTGCACTGAACGAAGTGAAGGGGCTGTCGAAGCGCCTGGTTGAGCCGACAGGCCCGCAAAGCGGGGTTTTGCGCCACGGCGTAGAGCAAGCCTTTGGCTTGAGGCTGGAGGCGAACGGCCGGTATAATTTGCGGTACAATATGTCCTATAAGTACACTGTAAAAACGAATTCACCGCGGAGAGCCCTTCGGCACGCTCAGGACAGGCGCAAAGCACGCAGAGAAAAAATGAAGATGGACTTTATAAAAATCAAGATTTTGCGGCAGAATTTCAGGAATTTGAAAGCGAACTTCAAAAATCTCAGCGATCTCTGCGTACTCCGCGGTGCATCTGACCTTTTGGCAGTAGAGTCATAGATACTTATGACGATTCGAGGAGATATTGTCTATGGTGAGCAAAGAACTGATCGAGATTTTGCGTTGCCCCGCCTGCGTGCGCGAGACCGGCGGTGAACTGGAGTTCTACAAAGAGACCTGGTTCATCTGCAAGGACTGCGGACGCAAATATCCGGTGCGGGAAGACATCCCCGTGATGTTGATTGACGAAGGTGACAAGTGGGTGGAGACGGCCAAAGAGGATTTGCCCATCCCTCCGCCGGCGAACTGATGGAACGATGAGCGTGGAAGACCTGATTCGTGAGTTGACATCAGGGGATGATGAGCGGGCCGAAGCGGCCGCGCACCGGCTGGCGGCTTTTGGCGCGGAGGCGCTGCCGGTGCTGGACCGCTTGCTGCAGTCCGATGAACCGGATGACCGCTGGTGGGCCGTGCGCACGCTGGCGGCGATCGAGCAGGTCAGCGTCGCGCCGCGCCTGGCAAAAGCGCTGCAAGATCCGGACCCAGAGGTGCGTCAGTGCGCTCTGCTGGCTTTGCGCCACCATCCGAATCACAATGTGGTACCTGAACTGGCCGCCTTGCTGGAATCAGAGGACAAAATGCTGGCCCGGCTGGCCGGTGACGCACTGGTGGCGATCGGCGGCCCGGCGGTCAACGACTTGATCGAGACGCTGGAGAACGGCTCGCCGGGAGCACAAATCGAGGCTGCGCGCGCGCTGGCGCTGATCGGCGATACGCGCGCCGTGCCGGCCATGTTCGCTGCCTGGGAAGAAGGCTCCACCATGGTGCAGCACTGGATCGAGCAGGGCTTCGAGAAGATGGGGATCGGGATGGTGTTCTTCCAGCCGGGATGATGGCCCGCGAAGTGTGGGGTGCGTGGCAGCCGCCGATTTCGACCGGCGGCTGCTTTTTTTATGTGAAAGCCCAGATGCCCCACAAAATGAACATCACCAGCCCGAGGCCAAAACGCACCACGAACGAAAGCCCCAGTCCAACCAGCAGCGCTTTGACGATGCCCCAGGCTTCCCTGCTGTCGCGCAGCCGACGCAGTTCGAGCAGGTAGAGCACCAGCGGCGCGGCCACAAAGCCCCCCACGGGCGGGAAGATCAGGGTGAAAATCACCACAGAGGCCACCGCCGCGAGAATCGAACTCCAGGCCGCGCCCTGCTGACGCGCTTTCGCTCCCATCAGAACATTGTCGGCGGACACGGCGATCAGCATCAGCACGGTGATCAGGGCGAACATCGCCGTCCCCAGTTTCCCAAAACCGAAGATCAGCCCGTACGCCAGGGAGGCGATCCACATCACCACGTTGCCGGGGAAGATGGGGACGATCAGGCCCAGCTGGCCGACGATCATGGTGAGCAGGATGAGAAAGCCGAGTAAGGATTGTAACCAGGGGGGCATTCTGTCAATTCCCCTCAGGCCGGATGACCGCGATGCCGCCCATCCAGGGGCGCAGCACTTCGGGTACTACCACCGACCCATCGGCTTGCTGGTAATTTTCCAGGATGGCGATCATCACACGCGGCAGCCCGAGGCCAGAGCCGTTGAGGGTGTGGACATAGCGCGGCTTGCCGCCGCCTTTGGGACGGTAACGGATGTTGGCCCGGCGGGCCTGAAAGTCGGTCACGTTCGAGACCGAGGAGACCTCCAGCCACTCCTGGCAGCCGGCGGCCCATACTTCCAGGTCGTAGGTGATCGCCGCGCCGAAGCCCAGGTCGCCGGTGCAGAGTTGGTGAGTGCGATAGGGCAGCCCGAGCAGGCGGGCGGTTTCGACCGCGTGGTTGTACATCTTCTCGAAGGCGTCCATCGACTCCTCGGGTTTGGTGAACATGTACATTTCCACTTTGTCGAATTGATGACCGCGTTTGATGCCGCGCACATCTCTTCCGGCGCTCATCTTCTCGCGGCGGAAGCACGGTGTGTAAGCGGTGTACCACAGCGGCAGGTCTTCCTCGTCCAGAATCTCATCCATGTGCAGGCCGGTGAGCGGCACCTCCGCGGTGGGGACGAAGTACAGGTCTTCCTCGTGGTCTTTGTACAGGTTGTCGGCGAATTTGGGTAACTGGCCGGCGCCGAACACGGTCTCGGTTTTGACCATGAAGGGCGGATACTTCTCCAGGTAGCCCTGTTTGATGTGCAGGTCCAGCATGAAGGCGATCAGAGCGCGTTGCAGCCGCGCCCCCGCGCCGCTGAGCACATAGAAGCGCGAACCGGTGATTTTGACGCCGCGCTCGAAATCCAGAATGCCAAGCGCCGGGCCGAGTTCCCAGTGAGGCCGGGGTTCAAAATCGAACTGGGGCAATTCACCCACCGTTTCCAGTACCACGTTGTCGGATTCGTCCACCCCGTAGGGGACGCGTTCGTCCGGGATGTTGGGGAAGGTGGCCATCAGGTCGTGTAACTCAGATTCGACGGCGCGCAGGCGTTCGTCCATCTCGCTGATGCGGTCGCCGACGGCGCGCATGGCCTCGATTTTGGTCTGCCGCTCGGCGGCGTCCTTCATCCGCCCGATCTCTTTGGAGACGCGGTTGCGCTCAGCTTTGAGTTCCTCGACCTGCTGGATCAGGGCGCGGCGTTGCTCGTCCAGCGCGATCACCTGATCCACCGGAGAAGGATCCATCTGGCGCTTGCGCAGCGCCTCGCGCACCACATCGGGCTGCTGGCGGAAAAGATTGATATCTAACATGTGTGCACCTCCACGGATTGGATAGTATGGAAAACGCCCCCCTCTCCCGCAGGACGAGGGGGGCGCTCGTGGTGCCACCTGCTTTCACCGCGTCTGGTGGGTGACGCGGCCTCTGCCACGCGCTAACGGGCGTACCCGGCTCCCTTACGACCGTCTGTCCCTGCGGGAGCGATGTGCGGGTGTGTCCTCGCAGGCGGAGTGGATTTCAGCGCTTACCCTTGCTGCCTCGCACCGACCGGCAGTTCTCTGAAAGGTTGGGCGCTTACTTGGCTCCGCGCGCATCATTGGCTGTATTGCCCGTCATTATACCGGATTGGAAGCGAGAGTCAAGGCG
>RFKO01000328.1 GCA_003694235.1 Anaerolineae bacterium | reverse complement strand
GGGGAGTCCGCCCGCCGGAGTGGGATTTTGCATCGGGGTGGGAAGTGGTAGAGTACGAAGGGGGATATGTGCTCGCCGGACGGGGGCACGAATGGGCATTGTTGAACGCCGGCCCCTGGAAGGACTATCGTCTGCTCTTTCGTCTCAAACTGGAGCCGGGCGCGGAGTTGCACGCCAACGTCCGCTTTCCACAAGCGATAACCTGAAAGGAAAAAGCGATGAACTGCAAAAGGATTTTCAGACTCTGGCTGATTGCTCTTCTCGCGGCCATCAGCCTCCTGCCGACGGCCTCCTCACAGGCACAGACACAGGAACCGACCTTCACAGAGACCTTTGACGACCCCACCCTCCCCGGCTGGGAACACTCCCCCGGCGCGACCGTCACGGACGGCGTGCTCCACATCGAACCGGGCAATTTCTGCGCTCGCGGGGGAAAATGGCTCGATTTCACCTTCACCCTACGCGCCCGCCTGCAAGGCAAAGGGGCACTGGTCATCACTTATCGCGGGAGCAGCGCCGGGGATTATCACCTCGCTTTGACCGGAGAAACGCTGATCGTGCAACGCGAACAGGGAGACGCTCTCGCCGACCTGGGCAGCGCGGCGATCCCCGCCCTCGGCGATGAATGGTTCACCCTAAAAGTCACCGTGCACGGCGGCGAACAAACAGTGACCCTGAACGACTCCTCCCTGCTGACCATCACCGACTCCGACCCTCTGCCCGCCGGTGGCTTCGCATTCGAGACGGTGGGCGACCTCAGCGCCGACCTCGACGACTTAACGCTCACCATCGAAGAGAGCGCGCCAACGCCATCTCAGGGCAGCGCCGCTTCATCGGGCTCGCCTGCCTGGGTATATCTCGGCGGCCCCCTCGGCGGCCTGGGCTACGACGTGCGCATGGACCCACGCAACCCGGATGTGATGTACGTCACCGACGCCTGGGCGGGTGTGTTCAAATCCACCGACGGCGGCGAGACGTGGTTCCCCACCAATCAGGGCATCACCACTCGCGTGGGTCCATCGGGCGATGGCATCCCTGTCTTCTCGCTGACGATTGACCCCAACAACCCCGACCGCATCTGGGTCGGCACGCAGTACTCGCGCAGCGTCTACCGAAGCGACGATGGCGGCGCGACCTGGCTGTTGATGAACGAGGGCATCCAGGAGCGCGCGCCCACCATCCGCGGCTTCACTGTCGAGCCGGGCAACTCAGACGTGGTCTACCTGGCCGGGGAGGTATCCAGTTGGGAATGGAACGGCGCGCCGCTGCCCGGCCCCATCGGCCTGGATACCACCAAAGGCATCGTCTACAAGACCACCGACGGCGGCCAGCACTGGCAACGCATCTGGTACGGCGACAATCTGGCGCGCTACATCTGGATCAACCCCCAGGATCACAACCTGATCTATGTCTCCACCGGCATTTTCGACCGCGTGGCCGCCAACAGCGACCCCAATGCCCCCGATCCCGGCGGCGTGGGGGTACTCCGCAGCCGCGACGGTGGCCAGACGTGGGAGACGCTGGGCGTGGCGAACGGCTTTCGCCCCGACGAACTTTACGTCGGCAGCCTGTATATGCACCCCACCAATCCGGAAATCCTTCTGGCGGCCACAGGCAACGACCCCTATATGTGGCTCATGGGACGCCCAATGGGTGCCGTCTATCGCACCGAAGATGGCGGCGATACCTGGCAACGGGTGCTCGACCTGCCCAACGGCAGCGCGGTGGAAATCTGCGAGGGCGACCCAAACGTGGCCTACGCCGGTTCGATGAGCGCCTTCTACCGCAGCGACGACGCAGGGCGCACCTGGCAACTGCAAAGCGGCATCGGCGATAACCAGGTGGTCCAGGCCGGAGAGGAGATGTGGGGACCGCCAGGAGTAGTGGCCGGTTTCCCCATTGACCTGCAATGCGACCCTCGCGACGCGAACCGCGTGTTCGTCAACGCCTATGGCGGCGGCAACTTCGTCAGCGAGGATGGCGGGCGCACCTGGAAAGTCGCCAGTCGCGGCTATAGCGGAGCGCTCATGTTCCAGATTGCCGTGGCGCGAGATGACCCGGCCCGCGTCTACGCCACCGCCCGCAGCGGCCTCTTCGCCAGCGCCGATGGCGGCCAGACCTGGGAGGGGTTGAGTTACGGCCCGGCCCGCGCCCTGGAAGGACTGGCCATCGCTGTAGACCCCTTCGATGAGCAGCACCTCCTGGCCAGCGTGGGCGATGCCGGCCCTCTCCCCAAATTGAGCACCGACGGCGGGCACACCTGGCGCGATGTCGGCCAGGAACTGACAGGCAGCACGCTACAGGGTATGGCCACCCGCTTCCGTTTCTCCCCCACCCAACAGGGTCTCGTCCTGGTCAGCGTGGGGAGCGGGGATTGCGTGACCAACGGCGATGACTGCGAGGAAGCGGGCGGCGGCCTGGCGCTCTCTCACGATGGTGGGGAGACCTGGGCGCCCGCCGGTCTGGATGGCAAACAGGTGCTGAATTTCGCCTTCGCCGCCGATGGCAGCCGTCTCTACGCCACCGTTTACCCGGCGCAGATCTACCGCTCCGATGACGACGGGCAGACCTGGAAGATGGTCAACGCCGATGCGACTCAGGGGATGCCCGCCCCAGCCGACCTGGATATCCCCCGCACCACCCCCCTGGCGCTCGCCGTGGACCCAACGAATCCGGATCGGCTGTATATCGGCTTCCTCCACGGTGGGGTGGCCATCAGCGAGGACGGCGGCGCGACCTGGCAACTGGCCTCGGCGGGGATGCCGCCGGAAGCCTCCATCAAAGCCATTGTGATAGACCCCACGAACCCCCAGACGCTCTACGCCGGGGCTTCGGAAAGCGGCGTGTACGTTTCAAGCGACGGCGGGGAGCACTGGCAAGAGTTGAACAACGGCCTGTTGACCCGCACCGTGCGCGACCTGGCGCTCTCCACCGACGGCACGGTGCTCTACATGGCCTCGGAGGGCGG
>RFKO01000063.1 GCA_003694235.1 Anaerolineae bacterium | reverse complement strand
TGATGGCCTCGCCCTGATCCTGCATCACGCGGTCGCGGTGGGTGTGCCTTTTCAGGCAGGTGTTGAAGGTCTCCATGTCCAGTCCCAACCGCTCGGCGATGGCGGCGATGTACCCATCAGCGGGGGCGTTGCGGTCGGCGTAGATCGCCGCCTGGTTGGCGAACACGTAGTCGTGGAATTCCCAATACCTGTTCTGGTCGCCGGCGCAGTAGGCGGCTTCGGCCAGTTGCACCGATTTGTCTGAGCCAAGCAGCCCACCCACGCTGTGAGAGACGAAGTAAACCTTTCCGGTGGCGATGTACAGCTCTTCCAGTGCGGGTTCGGTGTCCTGGGCAAAATGGGCGCAGTGAGGGCAGCCGAAATCCGAGTATTCGTGGATCACCACCGGCGCGTTCGGATCGCCCATGGCGTTCCCTGAGGCCATGCTTCGCTCGAAGGCGGGTGGCTCGATCAGTTCTCCCACCGGTGGAACGCTGCGCAGGCCGGGGATGATCAAAATAGCGGCCACGATCAGCGCCACACCGGCGACGATCATCACCAGCGTCATGCGCTGGCGTTGTTTTTTGCGACGGGAGCGTTGGCGACGACGTTCGCGTTGAGACATGTGTGTAACCTCCTTGATTGGTTGGTGTGTGCCCCAGATTGAACCATGAAGGTGCCAAGTGTGCCAGGATTTCTGGATTAACTATCGGGTGTGAGATTCTTTCATGGTCGGGTCAGATTGTCCGCCGGCGTTCGACCACAGCGGCAGACGAAAAACGAACTCGCTTCCCTGGCCTTCCGCCGGTGTTTCCACCCAGATCGCGCCGCCGTGCGCTTCGATGGTCAGTTTGCAGAAAGAAAGCCCCAGCCCTGCGCCGCGCCATCGTCCCCGCCGCCCCTCCAGCGACGCATAGCGCTCGAAGATTTTTTCCCGCTGCTCCGGCGGTATCCCTGGCCCCTGATCGCGTACCCGCACTTCCACCTGCTCTTCAATCTGCCGTGCAAGTATTTGAATCGTAGTGTTGGAGGGGGAAAATTTGATGGCATTATCCACCAGATTGACCAGCACGCGCAGCAATTTCTCTTCGTCGCCGCGGATCAGTGGCAAGTCGGGCTGGACGTGGGTTTCCAGGCGAATGTCGAATTCTGCCGCCAGCACGGAGTTTTCCTGTACCACGATTTTGATCAGGGCGGCCAGGTCCAATGGGGCAAATTCCAATTCCAGCCGTCCGGCTTCCATGCGAGTGACATCCAGCAGTGAGCGCACCATGCGCAGCACCCGCCGCGCGCTGCGCCGCGCCACCTGGATGGAGCGGAAGACCAGTTCTTGATCCTCTTCGAGGGTGTCGCGAAGCACCCCTTCGAGCAAGTCTAATGAACCCAGCACCGCGCTGATGGGGGAGCGCAGGTCGTGAACCAGCGCGTCGGCGATGGCCTGGCGTTCGCGGTTGAGCCGGTATTCCTCGCTGATATCCCGCCAGACCAGCAGCCAGCCCAGGGCGCGCCCATCTCTGCCGATTACGGGGTGGGCCGCGCGGGTGAAGACCTTCTCCTCGCCCTGACGGGTGATGGTGTACGGCTGGTCCAGGTTTTCCGGCATTTCCCCGGCTTGCAGGGCTTCCAGCAGCAGTTGCGCTTCTTCGGCCCAGCGGAAACCCAGCACAGCCAGATTCTCCTGCTGCAGACGGGTCAGGTGTGTGTCGGCTATGCGCGCGGCGGGCAGATCCAGCAGACGGGCGATCACACGGTTGGCGAGGTGGATCACACCTTGCGGGTCGAGCATCAGAATGCCTTCGGCCACCGAATCGATCAGCGCATCGAGTTGTCTGACGCGCTGGAAGAGCTGGGCGTCGGTGTGCATGAAGAGGCGGGCGTTCTCTATCGAGAGCGCGGCCTGCGCTGCCAGCGTGGTCAACATGCGTTGTTCGTCAGCGGGGGGCGGGCCGGCCTGTCGGTAGAATACGCTGAGCACGCCGATCACGCCGCGCTGCGCCACCAGTGGGATATCTACGCAGGCCTGAAAACCGGCCTGCCGGCAGACGGCGATATCGTTCTGCGGCCAGTCGCAGGTTTCGAGGCGGGGGTAGATTTGCATCTCGCGCCGGCTGAGGCGGACGGCGCGGGGGTGATTTTCGTCCTGTGGAAAGTGCTCCAGCGCGGCGGGGAGGCCCTCGCTGCAGGCCAGTGGACGGCGTTCTTCCGGCCCCTCAAACAGGAAGAGGCTACAGGCCGCGCCCGCGCTGACCTCGCTCACCGCCTGGCAGATTTGGCGCAAGACATCCAGCAGGTTGAGGCTGGCGGCCATGCGGGCGGCCGCCTGCGAAAGCCGTTCCAGTTTCTGGGCGCGCTGACGGATCTGGGTGTACAGCAGGGCGTTATCCACCGCCACGCTGATCTGGTCGGCGAGCAGGGTGAGCAGTTCGATGTCCTCGGAGTCAAATTCTACCCCCTGCCTCAGGTTGAAGACCGCCAGGCAGCCGATGGTGCGCTCCGGCGTGATCAACGGCACCCCCAGCCAGGATTTCGGCTGGCTCTCCCCCGGCGGCATGCCGATTGGGTGCTCTCCGCTCTGTGTGCGGGGTGTGACAGTGATTATCCGGCTCTCGCGGATGACGCGGTCGGTCAGCCGGTCTGCCAGGGGGCGAGGCGGCCAGTTTTGTCGTTTGCCCTCCTTGACGGCCAGGGGATACCACAATTCCTCGCCTTCCTGTCTGAGCAGGGCGACGTAAAAGTTTTCCACTCCCAGCACCCGGGTGACCTGCTCTTGCAGCACCGGCAGCAGGTTGTCCAGTTCCAGCGAGGCGCGCAAAGCCTGGCCGACCTTCTGTAAGATGGCCAGCTGCTCCACTTTTTTCTGCAGTGTGGGGTCGGTTGACGATGTGCTCATCATCCCCCTGGCGTGGTGGTCTCCGTTGGTGTGCGGGTCGGTGTGGGGGTGGCGGTGGGCACGGTGGCGGTTGGCGTGATGGTTGGGGTGGCGGTGATCAGCCCCAGGGCCACTCTGGCCTCCTGACGCCATTCTTCCGGCGCGACCTCTGCGGGCAAGTCGAGCAACGCCTGCCAGTCGAGCTCTTCGCGCTGGAACTGGCTGAGCAGGTGTGCCAGCTGGGCGCGATAGTAATACACCTGCGCCAGCTGCGCGTCGTTCTGTGCCAGTTCCTCGCTGTGATCCACCTGCAGGTAAGCGTTCTGCACATCCCCGCCGGCCCACATCGCCAGTCCAAAGCCCATGCTGATGTCGAAGTTTTGCGGGTCGAGGTTACGGGCTTTGAACAGTTCGTCGATCGCGGTGCGGGTGTCGCCGGTCTCCAATGCGGCCAGCCCCAGGTACTGGTGCGCCATGGCGGTGTTTTCGTCCAGTTGCAGCGCCTTTTCAGCCGCCTGCCGGGCCGCCTGGTAGTCCTCGTCTTGCTCGTAGTACACGGCAGCCAGCAGCGCCCAGTAGCGAGGGTTTTCCTGCTCGTACAGGCCGTAGGTGTCCAGGTACTGGCGGGCAGTTTCGAAATCCTGCCTGCGGACGGCGATCTCGGCCAGGAGCAGATAAGTCGGCAGGGCGGTGATGTCCATCTGATAAGCCTGCTGCGCCAGTTCGGCGGCCTGCTCCAGTTCGCCCGCCGCCAGGGCGGCCTGGGCGCGGATGAAGTACACTTCGGGATAAGTGTTCAGCAGTTCGCCGCCTTGTTCGATGATGGCGTGGGCGGCTTCCAGGTCGTTGGTGTAGAGGTAGTAACGCGCCAGGGCGATGTACGCGTCGGCAAAGTCGGGGGCAATTTCAATCGCTTTGAGGTAATCCTGTTCCACCGATTTGCCTTTTTCGGGGTTGGCCTCAAAGGCGGCCTGGGCGCGGGCGTAGTAGGCTGGCGCGAAATTGGGGTCTATCTGCAATGCCTGCTGATAAGCCTGCAGAGCGGCTTCGTACTCGCCCAGCAGCCGGTGCGCTTCGCCGATGTAATAGGCTATATCGGCGGCTTCTGGTTCTTCCCTCTCAACCTGGCGGAGGAACTCCAGCATCTTCTCATAGTCGCCAGACTGGTAGGCGCGCATGGCGATGCGGAAGGCTTCGCTGCGGGGGTGCGGTGTGGTGACGTAAGGAGGTCGCGGCGTGTAGGTGGCCTCCAGGGACATCCACAGTGGGAGGGTCTCGGTGGGTTCCGGAGTGGGTGTGCCGGGAGCAGGTGTGGGCGTTTCTGTCGGCACGGGGGTGAAAGTAGGCGTCCAGGCGATGGGGGTGATGGTCAGGTGAGGGGCGATCAGGCCGAGGCGTGTGCCGAACATCCCCAGAAAAGCGATCACGAAGACCACAACCGCGGCGGAGACCATCAGGACGCGGCGGGCGCGCGGGCTGATGAGCGTTCTGCCGGCGGTGGCCTCGGTGCGTTCCTGCAGAATGGCTTCCCACTTGCGGAAAGGCGGGGGCAGGGGGGGGAGTTCTGTCTCCTGGGATTGCCCTAGCAGGCGCAGGCCGCGCTGTGCGGCCGGGTTGCCAGGATCAAGCCTGAGCACGGTTTGCAGGCAGTACAGCCGCTCTTTGTCGCTCTCGACGGCCGCACTCAGCCACAGCCAGTATTCTGGATTGTTTTTGTCGTCTTTGAGCAGGCGCGTCAGGATTTCCCGCGCCCGCGCCCGGTTGCCCTGTTGAATGGCGTCC
>RFKO01000327.1 GCA_003694235.1 Anaerolineae bacterium | reverse complement strand
TTTCGCCTGCCCGGCAGGGATCAGGCTTTCCCTGTTCGGGGGCGGGGCGCTGTTCCCCGCTGAACCGCAGCCGCTGGCGAGGAGGGCCAGCGCGAGAACGAGTATTTTTCCGGTCATATTGTCTCCTGAATTCATCTCTCAGACACCAGATGTTCAACTTTTTACAAAAGTTGAACGTCATCTTGTCCCCTCGGTGGGGGACAAGATGAGACATCCGAAGTCTACAAGACTTCGGATGTCTGGCGTTCTAACTGAACAGGGCTTCCACGTCCTGCCGGGTAAGTGATTTGAAGAAACTGCTCTCCGAAGCGATCAACTGGGCGACCAGTTCCTTCTTGCGTTGCTGGAGTTCCAGGATTTTCTCTTCCACCGTGTCGCGGGCGATGAATTTGTAGACGAAGACCGGTTTGTCCTGGCCGATGCGATGGGCGCGGTCGGCGGCTTGCATCTCCACCGCGGGGTTCCACCACGGATCGAGGTGGATGACGTAATCCGCGGCGGTCAGGTTCAGCCCCACGCCGCCGGCCTTCAGGCTGATGAGGAAGAACGGAATGGCCGGGTCATTCTGGAAGGCATCCACTCGCTCCTGGCGTTTGCGCGTTCTGCCGTCCAGGTAAGTATAACGCAACCCCAGGGGCTTCATCTCGGCCTCGAGCAATTTGAGCACCTGGACGAATTGTGAGAAGACCAGCGCTTTGTGTCCCTCGGATTGCAGCGTTTGCATGGTCTCCAGGAGCACCTCGAATTTGGCAACTTTGCGGCGGTAGGTTGGTTCGACCAGCGCGGGGTGAATGCAGGTTTGCCGCAAGCGCAGCAAGCCTTCCAGGATTTTCATCCGGGCGTTGTCTATGCCCTCGCTATCCAGCAGGCCGAGCAACTGGCTGCGGTAATATTCCTTCAGGCGGGTGTAGACTTTGCGTTGGGAGGGCGGCAGGTCCACGAAGATGACTCGTTCGGTGCGCGGCGGCAGTTCCGGCGCCACCTGTTCCTTGGTGCGGCGCAAGATGAATGGGTAAATCAGCCGTTTGAGCAAGGCTGCGGCGTCTTCATCCTTTTTGCTCTCGATGGGAGCGGCGAACTCGCGTTTGAAGGTGTCCAGCCGCCCCAGCAGGCCGGGGTTGACGAAAGCGAACTGTGACCACAACTCGAATGTGTTGTTTTCCACCGGCGTGCCGGTCATCGCCAGGCGTTGCTCGGCGTTGAGCAGACGGGCGGCGCGAGCGCTCTTGGCGACCGGGTTCTTGATCGCCTGGGATTCATCCAGCACGACCACGCTGAAGCGGTGCTGGCGCAGCAGTTCGATATCGCGCAGCATGGTGCCGTAGGTGGTCAGGATCAAATCGTGTTCCCGGAAAACCGCCGCGTCCTTTTTGCGGAAGTTTCCCAGGTGCACCAGGGATTGCAGGGCAGGGGTAAAGCGCTGCGCCTCGCGCTGCCAGTTGGCGATCAAACTCTTGGGCACCACCAGCAGGGCGCCGTTTTCCAGTTGCCCCTCTTCCTTCCGCGATTGCAGGTAAGCCAGCATCTGAACGGTTTTTCCCAGGCCCATGTCGTCGGCCAGAATGCCGCCGAAGCCGTACTGGCGTAAGAAGTGCAGCCAGTCGAAACCGGCTTTCTGGTAGGGGCGCAGTTCGCCCACAAAGCCTTGCGGCAGCGGCTGGGGCTCGATCTTCTCGATCTCGCGCAGGCGCTGGCGTTTGCGCTCGAACTCCGGGTCGACCTCTTTGGCCTCGGCTTCGGCCAGGATGTCATCCAGCAGAGATACCTGAAGGTCGCTGACGCGCAGGCCCTCCTCGGTCTCCTCGGCCAGGTTGAAGAGGCGTTTGTAGCGTTCCAGCCATTGCTCCGGGATCTGGCCGATGGTGCCGTCGGCCAGTTTGACGTAGCGCTCGCCGCGTTTGATTGCCCGACGCACATCGTTCAGCCGCACCTGCTGATCGCCGTAGTTGATGACCACATTCAGGTCGAACCAGTCTATCCCGCTGGTGATGTTCAGGCTGATGGTGGGGGAGTGGGGGCTGACCTTGCCCAGGGCGTCTTTCTGGCCGTAGATTTCGAAACCGGCCTCGGTCAGCGCCGGGATGTGGCGGGTGAGGAAATCGTAGGGGTGAACGCGCGCCCGCAGGGTGAACAGTCCATATTGACCCCCCGGCAGCCGCTTCAGGCCGTATTGCTTGTCCTTGAGCAGGTTGAAAATTTCGGTCTCGCGGGCGGGCTGCCGGTGGACGCGCACCAGCGTCCAGGAGCCGGGGACATCCAGTACGGTGTGCGCCGGCAAGGCGCGCGCCGCGTTGACCTCGTATTCGTCATATCCAAAGCGCAGTTCGGCGATGAGTTGCTCTTCTTCTCGCCGCAGGTACAGGCGCGGTATCGCCTCGGCGTGGACTTCATCCCAGGCGATCGCTTCGCCTGTGATGTCGATCTGCGTGGCAAGTTCGGGCAGATAGCGGCTCTTGAAGTCTTCTTCGTCCTCGGCGGGGATGGTGAGCGGCAGGTAATACAGCGCGTCGAGCGCGGCGGTGTTGGCAACCGGAGCCAGAAGGCGATCTATCAACACCCAGCCCGGCTTGTGAGAGATGATGTGCAGGTTTTTCTTTGCGGTGGTGAACAGTCGCCCCTGGTGTTCGATGCCGGCCTCCAGGCGCAGTTGCTCGCCATCGCGCACCAGGGCGGTTTTGATATCCACCTCATCTGCCAGGATCTGCAGCGGTATGCCTATCTTCTTGCTGCTCGAGTCCTTTTTATAGAAGAGCGGTGCATCGGCGTGCTGGAGCAGGGGCAGGTAATCGACAAAGTTGTCCATGCCGTAATAGCCGTGATGATTCACAATGTATGAAAGGAACGCCGCGGCTTCGGGCGGCAGGTTCAGGCAGCCTCGCGGGTTAGGCGCGCGGTAAGGGGTTTCGACGTACCTGTGCCAGTCGGTCGTTTCTTTCAACCGCCGGTTGATTTCTTCGGCATCCTTTAGGAATTTCAATGGCTTCCAGCGGGAGGCCTTGATCACCCTGGCAACCAGTTTGAAATGTTCGCCGGAGTAGTAGGAACTGTGAACCAGTGCGAAAAAAGCGGCGTATTTCTGCGGGGAGGCGCCGCGGCGCTTCTTTTGCAGCGTTTGCAACAGGTAATCGGCCTGGATCTCCCATTGCGAGGGGCGGTTGGCTTCCAGCAGGTCGCGGGTGGTCAAAATCGAGGCAACGATGTGCTTGCAAACGGCACCGCCGGCGGCGTAAGGGCAGGAGCAGAAGGCTGTCAAGCCATCCCCCGAGCGTTGAAGGAGCACCTCGTACTGCTGGCTGCCTTCTACGACACAAACTGCCTGGCTGCCGGAAATTTCCACACTCCGCACCCGGCCGGCGCGGTAGTATTGATGGCCTCGCTGCACAATAGCCGGCGCGGCGTAGATGCGTTGCATCACCTGGTTGAGAAAATCGGCGGTCAGGGTGTTGGGCATAGAGATCACATCGATTACAATGGGGAACACTTGGGTCTGCTGGTTGCAGGTAGTATATGAGCCTCTTTGTTATGCGTCAATGGAGAACAACATGAAGCCGGTAACACCGCGTCTGTGTGCGCACCTGATCCGTTATTGGGC
>RFKO01000326.1 GCA_003694235.1 Anaerolineae bacterium | reverse complement strand
TAGGGGTCGAGGTTGGCGCGGCTGAAGGCTCCCCGATCGGTGGCGCCCAGGATGAGCAGGGCTTCCAGCTTTCCTTCCGGGGCGATGGGGAACAGGGAGAAGGCCTGGCAGCCCAGGCGGCGCGGCATGTCGATCAAGGGTTTGGGCAGGCCGGACGCGTCTGCGTCTTCCAGGATGATCAGGGGGCGATCTTCGGGAAGGTGGGCGCTGATCTGTGTGCGGCTAAGGGCAATAGAAGGCAGGGTGCGAGGAGGTGTTTGCCCCGGCGCGTTCATCGCCAGCGCGGTCATGCGGTTTTCTTCCAGGCGAAAGACGGCGGTGATGTAAGGGGATTGCTTCAGCGCGTCTGCCAGTCGCTCGTAGACTTCCTCCTGCGTTTCGGCTTCGGCGATCTGGTGGCTGATGTCATAGAGGGCGGTGGTCAGTTGCAGGTTGACCTGCGAGGCCTCCAGCAGGCGGAAGTTGCGCAGTGCGGCGGTGATCTGGTTGGCCAGGGTTTGCAGCGTGGCCAGCGTTTCGGGGGGGAAGGCTCGCGGTTGGCTGCTCTGCACGTCCAGAACGCCCAGCACTTCGTCGCCCAGGCTGAGGGGAAGCACGGCTTCGGAGCGCGTGTCGGGCAGTTCCTTGACTTTGAGGTAGTCCGGGTCCTGCTCGACATCGTCAGCCACATGAGGACGGTTGGTGCTGGCGACCAGACCGACCAGTGAGCCTGGTCCGATGGGCAGGCTGGAGAACTCGCGTTCGATCGGGCCGCGCACCGCCGCGCTGTAGGAATCGCGCAGAATCACGTTTTCGCGCAGTTCGTCCACCAGGAAAATGGCGGCGTAATAGAAGCCAAAGCGCTCGACGATCAGCTGCACGGTGCGTTGCAGCAGTTCGTTCAAGTCTTGCGCCACGATGGCGGCGCGGGCCACCTCTGCGGCGGTCAGAATCTGCTGGGTGCGCTCCTCCACCTGTATCTCCAGCGAGCGGTACAACCGGCTGATTTCGTCCGCCATGTTATTGAAGGAGTGGGCCAGCAACCCGATCTCGTCGTTGCGGTTGACCACGGCGCGTTTCAGCCAGTCGCCTTCGGCGAAGTGCTGCGCGGCCTGGGCGACCTCCAGGATGGGGCGCGTGATGCGTTGCGAACCAATCCACACCAGCGCAGCGGCCAGCAGCACACTGCCGAGCAGTACCAGGGAGAAATAGGGCAGATTGTTCAGGCGATTGAGAATGGGCTGTATGGGGATTTCGGTCACCAGGCCCATCTGTAAATCGGGCACGAGGGTGTAGGTGCCCAGCACGGTCTGGTTATCGAAGGATGTGTATTGCACGATGGGCTGGGGGGTGTCTTCGAGCGCCTGCCCGAAGAGAGCGATTTGTTGGGGGGAGGGCTCGATCAATGGGCCGTGCACGATGGCTTTGGTGTTGGCCCCGAAACTGACGTAATGCCCGTCGTTGGTGACCACATAATGCCGTGCTCCTACCGTTTCGCTGCCGAAAAGGATGTCTTCGAACAGGGAAAGGCCGCTGACACCCCAGAAGGTGGCGCGCGGGATGCCGTCCGGGCCGAGGTAGGGGCGGCTGATGATGACCGCCAGCGCGTTGGTGATCGGGGCGGGCGCGTAAACCGCCAGAGCGGCGTTGCGGCCTTCCAGCGTTTCGAAGTAAGGCTGGTCGGCCAGCGAGGTGCCTTCCAGGTTGGGGTTGCTGGCCACCACCACCGTGCCCTGGCGATCCACCAGCAGGAATTGATGGAACAGCTTCCCGCCGCTGTTGACGTTTTCCAGGGTCTCCAGCACGGTCTGGCGGGCCTGCTCAAAGCCCTCGGCGTTGTGATCGCCTTCGGTGAGCAGGGCGATGCGGATGGCGTTTTCGGCTTCCGGGGAAATGTAGAAGAAGTTGAAGCGTTCGCGGCGGTTTGCCAGCCAGCGGTTGATTTCTTCCGTCTGGCGTTCTTCCAGGCGGGTAAGTGTGTCGCTGATCTGGTCGATCAGGATTTGCCGCGCGCGGGAGAAGGAGAGCGCACCCAGCAGGAACAGCGGGAGGATGGTCAGCGGGAGGAGGGTGGCAACCAGTCGGCGGGCCAGTCTGCCGCGGAACTGCCCGCCCGGAGCGGAAGATGCCTGGGTCATGAGCCTCTCCTGGGGTCAAGGTGCCGCCGCAAACGGGTGTGGGGTGGGCTGTTACTCGTATTCCCACACCGGCTCGCCGGCCAGGATGCGGCGGATTTGATCTGGAAAGCGGTCGGGGTCAAGCGGTTTGCCGATAAATCCATCGAAATTTGCCTTGCGGGCTTTGTTCATTTGCTGAACGCTGGCCTCTGCCGTGACGGCGACGACCGGTACGTTCTTCAGCCGTTCGGAGGCTTTGATCTTGCGCAGGGCGCTGAAGCCGTCCTCGTAGGGCAGGCGGATGTCCAGCAGGATCAGGTCCAGGCGTGGCAGCGTGTCGGCGTACTCCACGACTTCGTAGCCGGAGGTTTTCCACTCGCAGTGAATGCCCATGTAACCCAGCAGGCGGGCGATCAGGACGAAGTTGGAGACATTGTCCTCCACGACCAGGACGGTGGTGCCTTTGGGGATTTCGTAGGATGCAGCCGATTGCGTTGCAGGTGCGGTCTCGCTCATCGGCTCACCTCCTGCAGGAAGGATGCGATCTGCCGCGGCAGGGCGTCCACGTCAATGGGTTTCTGGATGTAGCCATCGCAGCCGGCCTCCAGCGAACGCTCGCGATCGCCTTTCATCACGTTGGCGGTCAGCGCGATGATGGGCGTGTTTTGCAGGTCGGGTCGCGCTTTCAGCTTGCCCGTCAGCGTGTAGCCGTCCACGTCGGGCATGTTGATGTCCATCAATATCAGGTCGGGGGTGGTGCGTTGCAGCACGGTCTCGGCTTCCGCCGCGGTAGCGGCTTCCAACATGGTGTAGCCTTCGGCTTCCAGCACACGTCGTACCAGCATGCGGTTGGAAAAGTTGTCTTCGATGTAGAGAATGGTTTTTGAGCTCATGTTTTCAAACTGGCGGCCGGACTCTTTGCATGGCGGG
>RFKO01000062.1 GCA_003694235.1 Anaerolineae bacterium | reverse complement strand
CTTCTGAAGGATTCCGCCACGCGGCAGGTGTGGCGGGTGGAAGCCCCGGCCGAAGGCTGGCTGGTCGTCAGCGACCTTTGGTATCCGGGCTGGACGGCGGCGCTCGATGGGCAGCCGGTCCCGCTCTGGCGGGCGAACTATCTCTTTCGGGCTGTGCGCGTTCCGGCGGGTGAGCACAACATCTCCATGACCTACCGCCCTCCCTGGTTGCCTGTCGGCACGTTGCTGGCCGGCCTGGCGTGGTTTTGTTTTGGTATATCCTGCTGTTTTTGGCGAACTTTGCGTTACAATAGAATTGTATGAAGCAACTGCGCAATTCGATCCTGTTACTCGTGCTCGTGGGGGGAATTTTTCTGAACATCGAGCGCCTGGATGTGGGTAACACGCCCGACGTGGTGGACATGCAGTCGTTCGTGTATGTGTTGGGCGGCGTGATCGTTTTGGTTCATTTGTTGCTCGAGGGGCGGTGGCAGCCTTCGGTGACATTCAGTCTGGTGCTGTGGTGGCTGGTGTATCTGGCGCTCAAGGTGCTGTTGTTCAACCAGCGCCCCTTGCTGGGGGGGACGTACACCTATTTGACGGTGACGGAGATGGCTATGTTGGGGCTGCTGACGGTGGCCTGCTGGCGGTTGAGCCGCGATCTGGGTGAAGTGCGCGAGACAATTGCCAACGTCACGCTGGAAGATGTCAGCGATCGGGTGAAGACGATGGAGGAGGCCGAGCGCGAGATTGCCCGCGAGATCACCCGCAGCCGACGGTATAACTCTCCTTTGAGCGTGCTTGTTTTGCGTGTCAATCCGGGGGAGAAGAAATTGTTTTTGCGCCGTTCGGCCGAAGAGTTGTTCGAAGGGTTGCTGGAGCGCTATGCTGCCAATAAACTGATGCGGGTGCTCGACCGCGAACTGCGCCGCACCGATCTGGTGATCGACCGCAGCAAACAGAACGAGATCGTGCTGGTGCTGCCGGAGACCGGCGGTGAGAGCACCGCCACACTGACCGAACGCATCCGACATCTGGTCAAAGAGAACCTGGGGTTTGAAGTCGAGACCGGTTATGCCAGTTTCCCTGATGAGGCTTTGACGTTCGAGGAATTGGTGGATCAGGCGAAGAAGCGTTTTCGCCTGATCTCCTCCATCGAGGCAGAGAGCAAAGATGAGCGCTCATAACCCGGTTGAGCAATCTTTGCGAGGGAAAGGGGACAACCTGGCTTCTGTGCTTCCGTGGCTGCAAAAGTACACTCCCGGGAAGCGCTGGCTGCCGCTGCGATTGTACGGCGTGTTCAAGCGCGTGTTGGACATCGTGCTGGTTGTGGGAACGATGCCGCTGTGGCTGCCGCTTATGGGGCTGATTGCGCTGGCGATCAAGCTGGATGACCCGGAAGGGCCGGTGTTCTTTGTCCAACAGCGCACCGGCAAAGGAGGGGAGCGGTTCCCGATGTTGAAATTCCGCACCATGGTGGTGAACGCTGAGGAGATGAAGGCCGAACTGGCACACCTGAACGAATTGGAGTGGCCGGATTTCAAGATCACAAACGATCCTCGCGTTACCCGCGTGGGGCGGATATTGCGCCGTACCAGCCTGGACGAGTTGCCACAGTTGATCAACGTGTTGCGGGGGGAGATGACGCTCGTCGGGCCGCGCCCCACCAGTTTCAGCGCAGAGACGTACGATCTGTGGCATACCGAACGCCTGGATGTCTCTCCCGGCCTGACCGGTCTGTGGCAAATCCTGGGGCGTGGAGAAACTGAGTTCGATGAACGGTTGCGCATGGATATCGCCTATATCGAACGACGCTGTTTGCGCCTGGATATGGAAATTCTGCTCCGCACCGTGCTGGCTGTCTTTCAGCAAAAAGGAGCATTCTAGGTGGATTTTCGGAAAAGCGTGTATAATCAAAATGCAGGTTTGTGGTTGTAACTTCGTAGCGCGTCAAAACGCGAACCGCGGAGAGAAGAGAGCAGGAGATTGAGATGGAATTTCGTCTGTATTTACAAATGCTGCGGCGCAGCTGGTGGATTGTGTTGCTCACCGCCTTCGCTGCAATGGTGATCGCCCTGACGCTGGCGTATTTTTCAACGCCCATCTACCGCGCTACCGCCAAGCTGGTGGTCAGTCCCAATGTGGAAGCCTATACCGCTCAGGATCAATCCAAGATTATCAGCAGCCTGGTGGCGCTGGATAAGCGTTCCATCGTCGGCACTTACGCCGAGGTGCTCAATAGCACTCGCATTTATGAGGATACGCTGGCGCAGTTGGGGCTGGATGCCAGCCAGGTGGAGGAATACACCCACGTGGCCGTGGTGCTGCCCGATGCCAACATCCTGGAGCTCTCCGTCGAGGGGCCCGACCCGGTTACCGCCACCGCTCTGGCGAACGGCATTGGGCGCAATGCGGTGCAGTACATTTCGGGATTATACGAAGTGTATAGCATTACCGTTCTGGATGCCGCTACGGTGCCGACCGAACCTGTGAGGCCTCAACCGGCGCGCGATGCCTCGCTGGCGTTTGTGTTGGGCTTGCTGTTGGGCGGCGTGTTGGCCATCATTCGCGAGCAATTGCGCACCCCGCTGGAAGCCCTGCTGGCGCGCACCCAGATCGATAGCGACTCGAATGTGTTCAACCGGCGCTACTTCGAGGACCAGGTGGATGAATTTGTCGCCTCTGCCCCCGATAAGCTGGCTTCGCTGGGGCTGGTGCGGCTGGAAAACCTGGCGACCTATCTCGAGGTTATGCCGCAGCCGGTGATCCAGCAGTTGCTCCGTCAGGTGACTGATGTGATGCGCCAGGAGTTGCGCGGCAATGACCTGATCGGGCGATGGGACGATCTTACGTTCTCCATCCTGCTCCCCGAAACGTCCGGCAAGGCGGCCGAACGCACGCTGCGCCGTGTGCAGCAGGCCCTTGCTCAACCGATGAGTTTCAGTCCGGATGGCGAGCAAGCCATTCTGGAGCCCAAGGTCGGCATTGGCGAACGCTATCATAATGAGCCCGCGTCGATTCTGATCGAACGGGCGGAAAGCGCGCTGGAAGAGGCCGAGCATCAGGAAGATGGCCTGGTGCTGTTCAAGACGCGTGCGCTGGTCGGCTTTTAGTGCCCTTGCACGCCGGTCTGGTGATGAGAAATCATCACCAG
>RFKO01000325.1 GCA_003694235.1 Anaerolineae bacterium | reverse complement strand
GTGGTGCTCTCGTTTGGGGAGTTCGAGAGCGATCTGGATTATCTGCTGGTGAGCAACCTGCTGACGCGCCTGATCCGCCGTCGCTGGGAAGAGCGCACCAACGAATTTCGCAGCAAAGGCCGCCAGAACGCCCCCGAACCTCGTCCGCTGGTCATCGTGGTCGAAGAAGCGCACAAGCTGCTCAATCGCGAAATGGCCGTGCAGACCACCTTCAGCACCATCGCCCGCGAACTGCGCAAGTATTACGTCACCCTGTTGATCATCGACCAGCGCCCCTCGCAGATTTACGATGAGGTCATGTCCCAGTTGGGGACGCGCATCTCCGGCTGGCTGGGGGATGAAGATGACATCCGCGCGGTGCTCTCCGGCCTGGCGGGGCGTCAGGCTTTGCGGGGCATGCTCTCGCGCCTCCAGCCGAAGGATGAAGTCCTGTTGCTGGGCTGGGGGGTCTCCATGCCGCTGCCCGTGCGCTCGCGGCGCTACGACAACACGTTTTGGGATGAGTTGCTGGGGAAGAAGAAGCCCTTCGACCCGCAGGAGAATCTGCGCGCCCTGGGGTTTTGAATTTCTAACAGGAGAATAAATTATGGTCGCTATTCCCGATCATGGCATGCCTCGCGGCGAGATTCTGGCTACTATGCGCGCGGTGCGCGATCACGATGTGCGCTGGCAGCAGGGGCGCGCCTTTGGCCTGGTCTATCACCTTAGCGAGGAGGTGGACGCCTTGCTCAAGGAGGCCTACACCATGTTCTTCAGCGAGAACGGCCTCAACCCAACGGCGTTTCCCAGCCTGCGCAAATTCGAGACCGAAGTGGTGGCCATGACCGCCGCGCTGCTCGGCGGGGACGACCCTTCGGCAGGCTCAGGGCAAAGCGTGGTCGGCAGTATCACCACCGGCGGGACGGAATCACTGCTGATGGCGGTCAAGACGGCGCGCGATTGGGCGCGTGTCCATCGCCCCGCGGTGAGACAGCCGGAGGTGGTTCTTCCCCTGAGCGCGCACCCGGCTTTCGACAAGGCGGGTGAGTACTTCGGGGTCAAGATGACTCATGTGCCGCTGCGCCCCGATTTTCGCGTCGATGTGGAGGCCATGCGCGCCGCCATCTCGCCAGATACCATTATGCTGGCGGCCTCCGCGCCCTCTTACCCCCATGGTGTGGTGGACCCCATCCCCGAAATCGCCGCGCTGGCGCAGGAGCACGACCTGCTCTGTCATGTGGATGCCTGTGTGGGCGGTTTTATGCTGCCCTTTGTGCGCGAACTGGGTTATCCTGTGCCCGATTTCGATTTTCGTTTGTCGGGTGTGACCTCTATGTCCGCCGATTTGCACAAATTTGGCTACGCGGCCAAACCGGCCTCGGTGGTGCTTTATCGCACGCGGGAACTGCGCCGCTATCAAATGTTCGTCTACACCGACTGGCCGGGCGGGATCTATCCTTCGCCGACAATGACCGGCTCGCGCCCCGGCGGCCCGGTCGCCGCGGCCTGGGCGTTGATGCACTTCCTCGGCAAAGAAGGTTACCGGCACATCGCGCAGCAGGTGATGGAGACGACAAAGTACCTGCAGGGCGGCATCAATGCCATTCCAGGCCTGCAGGTGCTCTCCGACCCGGAGATGAGCGTCTTTGCCATCGCCGCCGATCCGTTGCCGCCGCCCTATGGCCCCGGCGGCGGTCTGGATGTGTATGAGCTGGCGGACGAACTCGCCCTGCGCGGCTGGCATCTCGACCGTCAGCACCGTCCGCCCTGCCTGCACGTCACGATCAATTATGTACACACCGCCGTGCGCGAGGATTTCCTGCGTGACCTGGTGGTGTGTGCGGAGGTCGTGCGCCGCCCCAGCCTGCGCAAGACAGTCAACCGCCTTGTGGTGGATGCGGCCAACGCTGCCGCCCGCCTCCTGCCCGAACGCTGGATGAGCGCGGTGATGGATAAAGCCTCGGCAGCGCTGGGCGGCAGCGGCAGCGGGCTGCCCTCACGCATGGCGCCGATGTACGGCCTGATCGGCACGCTGCCTAACCGCGGCGACCTGAAGGAACTGGTGCTGGATTTGCTGGATGGGTTGTATTCTGTGAGGCGGGGAGAGTGAACGAAAAAACATCCCGCAGGATTGTCCTGCGGGATGTTGCTTTAGCTGCGAAACAGGCGGCGGTAAAGGTCGGTCTGGAGCAGGCCCTCGGGGTCGAGGCGTTCTTTGAGTTGCAGGAAGCGCGTCACCGCCTCCTCGCCCAGGTATTGTCGGACGGCCTGGGGGTGAAGCGTGCTGTCTTTGGCGAAGTAAAATCGTCCCCCCGCGCTCAGCACGATGCCGGTCAATTCATCGCACATCTGTTGCAGGCGCACGCGGTTGCGACGGGTGATCTTGAAATCCATCGCCAGCGAGAAGCCATCCACCGCGTGAGAGAGCAGAAAATCATCCGGGCGATGGCGCTTGAGCACCACCAGGTAGGATGGCAGGCCGCGCTGCTGGGTGAGGGTGATCATCTCGCGGAAGGCGGAGGCGGCGTTCTCTTTGGGGATGAAGGACTGGAACTGGATCAGCCCTTCTGGCCCGTAGGAGCGAATCCAGTTGGGGATGTAATCCAGCAGGAAGTGAAAAGCCGCGTGTGGCTGACGATAGACCTTGTGATTTCCCAGGCGGGAGGTGAGATACTTGCCCCAGTTGACCAGCCGCGTGCCGGGATTGTTCATCCAGGGGGTCATCAGCCGCCATAGAATGGAGGTCGGCACAAAGCCGAAGAGTACATCGGGCAGATTTTGATGGTCGGGGTGCAGCGTCTGGCGCGGGGTCGGGTCTTCGCCGGGGGCGAGATAGCGCGCGCTGTGCACCTGTCCGCGGCCAAGCTGTCTGCCGCCTGCCATGCCGTCTATCCAGCCGACGATGTAATCGTCCTCTTCTTTGCGCGCTTCCATGTCGGCCATCATTTCCTCCAGACTGGCAGGCGCCCAGGCTTCCACCCATAGCTCGCCGGAGTACACGCGTTTGAGTTGCAGCGTGATCGAGGTGAACACGCCGAGCACGCCCAGCCCGCCGATCATGGCGTGGAACAGATCGGCGG
>RFKO01000324.1 GCA_003694235.1 Anaerolineae bacterium | reverse complement strand
GACGACGGACGATGGACGGCGGACGACGGACGGCGGTCAGTCGTCCGTGGTCTGTCTACCAACACCGAGGCGATGAACATCGAACCCCGCCGCTGCCCAGACATCCGGCGGCCACAGGTTGACGGCATCCACCACCAGGCGGGCATCTGTCATGGCGGCGACCGTCTCGGGGGCAAGTTCCCTGAAGGGGGTATGGGCGACCAAAAGGGCGATGGCTTCGCTCCCCCGAAGGGCAGATTCCAGCGTCGGGGCAGTGGGAATCCCCTCGATGCGGACGTTCTGCTTGTAGGGTTCGTAAGCCTTCACCTGCGCGCCGGCTTCCACCAGCAGACGCCCCACCTCGAGGGCCGGGCTTTCCCGT
Organism: Anaerolineae bacterium; assembly: GCA_003694235.1. GTDB lineage: Bacteria > Chloroflexota > Anaerolineae > Anaerolineales > UBA11858 > J130. The sequence goes on along the minus strand of RFKO01000324.1, from coordinate 4,204 downwards.
AAATCATCTACATCGGGCTTGTAGGCCAGGCCGAGCAGAACAATGCGCCGTCCGTTCAGGTCGCCCAGCGCGCGGCGCAGCAAATCGACCACATAAACCGGCTGCTCATCGTTGACCTGGCGGGCGGTGCGAATCAGCGGAGTGAGGTCGGGAGCGGCTTCTACCAGAAACCACGGGTCCACGCTGATGCAGTGGCCGCCGACGCCAGGCCCGGGGCGCAGGATGTTCACCCGCGGGTGACGGTTGGCGAGATCAATAGCCTCCCACACATCCACACCAAAGCGCTCGGCCAGACGGGAGAATTCATTGGCGATGGCGATATTGACATCGCGGTAGGTGTTCTCCATCAGTTTGACCATTTCAGCAGTGGTGGCCGTGGTCTCGATAATCTCGCCGCGCACGAAGGTGGCATACAGTTCACGGGCGGCTCTGGCAGAGGCCGCGTCCACGCCGCCGACCACGCGGGCGTTTTCGATGAGTTCGCGCAAAATCTGGCCGGGGAGGACGCGCTCCGGCGAGTAGGCCAGGTGGAAATCCACGCCCGCTTTGAGGCCAGAACGCTCCAGAATGGGGGCGACCACATCCTCAGTGGTGCGCGGCGGCGAGGTGGATTCCAGCACCACCAGGTTGCCGCGGCGCAGGTGGGGAACGATGGCTTCGGCGGCGGAGATCACGTAGGAGAGGTCGGCCGCGGGGAAACTGATCGCTGACCGCTGACCGCTGACCGCCGTCTTTTTGAACGGCGTCGGCACGGCGATGATGAACGCGTCCGCTTCGGCGGGTTGTTCGGCGATGACCAGGTTGCCCGATTTGAGCGCAGCCTGAACCAGAGTGCGCAGCCCCGGCTCGTGGATATGCACCTCGCCGTTTTGCAGAGTGTGTACCACGCGGCGGTTGACATCCACGCCAATGACTTTGATGCCATGCGTGGCGAAGGTGCTGGCCGTAGGCAGACCGATGTAGCCCAGACCGAGGACGCAAAGTTTGTGAAAGGTCATAGGGATTGGAGAGTTTGGAATCGGGGATCAGGGAGCAGGGAACAGGGTGTAGTCACCCAACCTGTTCCCTGATCACTTTCTTTGACTGATCTTCGCCCAGGTATCGCGCAGGGAGATGGTGCGGTTGAAGACCGGCGCGCCGGGGCGGGAATCCGGATCCATGCAGAAGTACCCCACCCGCTCGAACTGGAAGCGGTCGCCAGGCTGCGCCTTGGCCAGCGAAGGCTCCAGTTTGCAACCGGTCAACACTTTGAGTGAGTCCGGATTGATGAAATCGGTGAAGTCCTCGCCAGCTTCGGCGTCGAAATCCATCGGGTCTGCTTTGGTGAACAGACGGTCATACAGACGCACCTCGGCGTCCACGGCGTGCTGTGCCGAAACCCAATGAATCGTGCCGCGCACTCGCCTCCCGTCGGGAGCAAAGCCGCCGCGCGTCTCAGGGTCATACGTGCAGTAAATCACGCTTACGCGCCCATCGGCATCCTTTTCGTAATCGGTACAGGTGACAAAGTAGCCATAGCGCAGGCGCACTTCCCGTCCCGGGGCGAGACGATAAAACTTCTTGGGCGGATCTTCCATGAAGTCGGTGCGCTCGATGTACAGTTCGCGGCTAAAAGGCACCTGCCGCGTCCCTGCGGACTCATCCTCCGGGTTGTTGATCGCCTCCAGATACTCCACCTGTCCTTCAGGGTAGTTGGTGATGACCACTTTGACCGGATCGAGCACAGCCATGCGGCGCTCGGCGCGCAGGTTGAGGTCTTTGCGGATGTGATGTTCGAAGAGCGCCATATCCACCACGCTCTCGGTCTTGGCGACGCCGATATCCTCTATGAAGTTCCAGATAGCCTCAGGGGTCACACCCCGGCGGCGCAGACCGGCCAGGGTGGGCATGCGCGGGTCGTCCCAGCCGTTCACGTGCCCTTCTTCCACCAGGCGTTTGAGGTAGCGCTTGCTGAGCACGGTGTAACTGAGGTTGAGACGGGCGAACTCGATCTGGCGCGGATGGAAAATTTCCAGTTCGTCGAGGAACCAGTCATACAAAGGGCGGTGAGATTCGTAGGCCAGATCGCAAAGCGAGTGAGTGATGCCTTCGATGGAATCGCATTGCCCGTGAGCAAAATCGTACATCGGGTAGATGCACCACTTATCTCCCGTGCGGTGGTGTTCGGCATGCAGGATGCGGTACATGACCGGATCGCGCAGATTGATGTTGCCGGAGGCCATATCGATCTTGGCGCGCAACACGCGCGAACCTTCGGGGAATTCGCCGGCGCGCATACGCTCGAACAGTTCCAGATTCTCCTCCACCGAGCGATCACGGTAAGGACTGTTCTTGCCCGGCTCGGTCAGCGTGCCGCGGTACTCGCGGATTTCCTCCGGACTGAGGTCGTCCACATACGCCTTGCCCTTCTTGATCAGTTTGACGGCGAACTCATACAACTGCTCAAAGTAGTCTGAGGCGTAGAACTCTCGGTCCTCCCAATCCACGCCCAGCCAGCGCATATCCTCCTTGATCGCCTCAACATACTCGGTATCTTCCTTGACTGGATTGGTATCGTCGAAGCGCAGGTTGAACTTGCCGTTGAAATCGCGCGCCACACCGTAATCGATCAAAATCGCCTTGGCGTGCCCTATATGCAGGTAGCCGTTCGGCTCCGGCGGGAAGCGGGTGTGCACATAAGAAAAGCGGCCTGACTCCAGGTCTTCCAACACCGCCTGACGAATAAAATCTCTGGCAATCTTCTTGTTGTTCTCGTCCATTTCTCTTTGCCTGTTCACTCTTCGGATTCAGCGCGCCCCATTATATCATCCAGAGGGCAAAAAATTTCAGACAAATGCACCTTGCGAAAATCGCAAATTTCGTCTATCCTAGAGATGTTTGTGGGCAACTGCCCAAAATCCACTAACAAGTTTTAAGGAGAGAAGGATCTATGAAACGCACGATAATTTTTACCCTCATCCTTCTAACCGCCGTACTGGTGTTTGCGGCCTGCAAGCCGCAACCGGTCGAACCGGCGGTGGAAGAGGCGGCGCCAGCCGAGGAGGCTGCTCCCGCCGAGGAGGCCGCTCCGGCGGAGGAGCAAGCCGGTTTGCCCGACCTGGGCGGCCGCGAGGTCACCATCGCCGTCGAGAACGCCTATCTGCCCTTCAATTACATCGACCCCGACACTGGCGAGCCGACCGGCTGGGACTACGAGGTCTGGAACGAGATCTGCCGCCTGCTCAACTGCAAGCCGGTGTACGTTGAAGCGGCCTGGGAAGGCATGATCCAGGCAGTGGCCGATGGCCAGTTCGACGCCGCGGCCGACGGCATCACCATCACCGAGGAGCGCGCCCAGATCGTGGACTTCTCCATCGGGTACATCAACATTGAGCAGCGTCTGCTGGTGCGCAAGGACGAGACCCGCATCAACAGCATCGATGACATTGTCAACAACCCCGATCTCAAACTGGGTACGCAGACCGGCACGACCAACTACGAAACCGCCAAGAAATACCTGCCGGAAGACCGCATCCAGGCTTTCGAGCAATTCCCCTTCGCTGTCCAGGCGTTGATCGCGGGTGACATCGACGCCGTGATCATCGACGAAGTAGCCGGCATGGGCTATCTGGGCGAGAACGCCGACCAACTCAAGCTGGTTGGCCCCTCCCTCTCCAGCGACCAACTCGGCTTCATCTTCCCCAAGGGCAGCGACCTGGTTGAACCGGTCAACGCCGCCATCAAAGAGCTGGCCCAGAACGGCTTCCTGGACCAGGTGAACAAGAAATACTTCGGCCCGGACTTCGACATCACCTCCGACGATCTCGTCCCGCCGGAAGAGGAAGCAGCGCCTGCTCTGGGCACGGAAGAGAACCCCATCATCTGGGGCGTTGTGCCTTCGGGTGAGACCGAGCGCGTGGTGGCCGGCTTCGAAGAAGTGGCCAAGCTGATCTACGATCAGACCGGCCTGGTGATCAAACCCTTCGTGGCGACCGAGTACGCCGGCGTGATCGAAGCGGTGTGCTCCGATCCGCCGCAGGCGCACATGACCTCGCTGGCGACCTTCGCCTACATCCTGGCGGCCGACAAGGGCTGCGTGGAAGCCGCGCTGGTGGCGGTGCGCTTCGGCTCGCCCAAGTACAACGGGCAGATTTACGTGCGCGCCGACAGCGGCATCGAGACGCTGGAAGACCTGAAAGGCAAGACCTTCTGCCGGCCTGACCCG
>RFKO01000323.1 GCA_003694235.1 Anaerolineae bacterium | reverse complement strand
TGAAAGACCTGGACATCATTTTCTGCCGCAACACTTTCATCTACTTCGATCGGGAAGTGATCGCCAGAATCGTGGATTGGTTCTACCGCATCCTCAACCCCGGCGGTTATCTCTTCCTCGGCGCTGCCGAATCGCTGCTCAAAATCCCGCATCGCTTCGAACTGGACACTCAACACGGCGCTATCGGATACCGCAAGCCATCAGGAGGTTAGCCTATGTCTGCAGCATCCCCCATCAAAGTGCTGGTCGTGGACGACTCGGCCTATATCCGCAAAGTGGTCAGCAAGATGCTGAACGATGATCCGGGCATCGAGGTTGTGGGCACGGCGCGCAACGGCCGGGACGCGCTGCAACAGGTGGAGCGCCTCAACCCAGACGTGGTCACCCTCGACCTGATCATGCCGGAGATGGACGGTGTGGCCTTCCTGCGAGAGCAAATGAAGCGCCGTCCATTGCCGGTGGTGGTGGTCAGCATCGCCAGCGAAGAGGGCGTCAAGGCAGTGGAGGCGATGGAAGCCGGCGCGCTGGAATTCGTGCAAAAGCCCACCGCCCTGGCCAACGAACAGGTCTTTGAAATCGCCAACGATCTGACCAGCAAAGTAAAGATTGCGGCGAGCGTATCCATCGACCGCCTGCCCGTTCAGCGCGCCATCGCCGCCGAAATCAGGCTGCCTGGGGCACAATATCAGGGCCGCTTCGACGCCGTCGTGCTGGGCGTGTCCACCGGTGGACCGCAAGCCCTGCGCCATCTGCTATCCCAACTGCCGGCCGACTTTCCCATCCCCCTGGCCATCGTGCTGCACATGCCGATCGGTTACACCGCTCCGTTCGCTCAACGCCTCAATGCCCTCAGTCCCCTGGAGGTGCTGGAGGCGCGGGAGGGAGACGAAATGCGCCCCGGACGCGTGCTGCTGGCGCCGGCAGGCAAGCACTTGCTGCTCAAGCGCCGCGCTGACGGCACAGTGGCGGCGCATCTGGACATCCGCCCGACCGATACGCTCCACCGCCCCTCGGTGGACGTGCTCTTCCACTCCGCCGCCGAGGTCTATGGCAGCCGCGTGGTGGGCGTGGTGCTCACCGGTATGGGCAACGATGGCACCGCTGGCGCAGCCTGGATCAAAGCACAGGGGGGGTACATCATCTCCGAAGACCCTTCCACCTGCGTGGTTTACGGTATGCCGCGCGCCGTTTTCGAGGCCAGACTATCCGACCATGTCGTACCGCTGCACGATCTGGCCAGGACCCTGTTGGAGATCATTTGAAAGTGAACGCCCCCCTCCCTAACGCTGCGCTGGGCGCGCTGATCCATCAAAGCTTCATCAAAGCCTCGCAGGCTTTATCCATCATGCTATCTCGTCCGATAGAACTGCGCGCCCCAAACGTTGAGGTGCTGTCCCTCGACGCCCTGCCGGCCGCGCTGAGCGTGGATCACGAGCAGAGGGCGATAAGCGTCCACGGCCGTATAAGCGGCGGTCTGAAAGGGGCGGCTGCGCTGGTGCTCTCCCCCCAGAGTAGCGCCCGGCTGGTCACGCTGCTGACCGGCCAGCCGGTTATTCCGACCGCGCTCACCCTCTCCGATATCGAAGTGCTGCAGGAGGTCGGCAACATCGTGCTGAACGCCTGTATCGCCTTTCTGGGGGATCGGCTGGAGAGCAAGATCCGCTTCCAGCAGCAGCGCCTGGATCAAGACGATCTCAGCGTATTGCTCAGCACCTTCGATGGCGAGGGACGGCAAAATCAGCGCGCCATTCTGGCGCGCAGCGAGTTCCGCCTGGAGAAGGGCACGGTCAGCGGCTACTTCCTTCTGATCGTTGATGCAAATTCCCTGACGCGGCTGCGCAGCAAAGCGAAACAACCGACGACATGCTGAGCATCATCACCCTCTCCCCTCAATTCGAGATACAATCCTGGCCGGAGGAGATGGCCGTATTGACCGGCAAAGAAGAAAGCCAGGTGATCGGGAAGAACCTGTTCGCCGCCTTCCCCGATCTAAAGGCCCGCGGCCTTCAGGCAATCTTTGAAAATTGCCGTCAGAGTCGCGTTCCCACACTGATCAGCCATGCCCTGCATCATCACATTTTTGCCCCGCCCGAAGGGGAAGCGCCGCGGCAAAGCGCCTGGCTGGTGCCCACCCTGCAAGGCGGAGAACTGCGCGGCTTCGTGCTGGCCATCGAAGAAGCCGGCGAACGCCAGGCGCTGGAGCTGGTTTTTCGCCGCAGGGCGGCATTTCTGGAAGCCCTGTTGAACATCCGGCGGGCTATGGCCACCCAGGACGATGAAGGCATCCTGCAAACGCTGGTGCAACAGACCGCCCATCTGTTCGAAGCGCCGCGGGCGGAAATCTACATGCTGGAGGGCGACCATCTGGTCCTCGGCGTCGGGCACACGGCACCTGGGATCGTCAACACCGAGGTCATCATCCCTCTCGGTCGGGGCGTCACCGGCAAAACGGCGCTGAGCGGCCAGGCGGTGCGCGTGCTGGATGTGGACAGCCATCCCGATTACATTCGCGGGGTGGAGGGGATGCGCGCCGAAATGGCCGCTCCCATCCGTCTGGGGAACACTATTTACGGCATCCTGGACGTGGAGAGCGACCGTCCAGAGGTCTTCGACTTCCCCGAAGCGCTGACCATGCTGCAATCGCTGGCCGACGAAGCCGGCCTGGCGCTCCAGCAGGCGCGCCTGCGACAAAGGGAACAGAAACGCCTGCGCCATCTGGCCACATTGCGAGAATTCGGTTTGCGCCTGACCGAGGCGGGCAACCTGGAGGCCCTGTACCAGCTGACCGCGGCATACGCGGTGCGGCTGCTCGATGCTTCGGCGGCGTTCATCTACACCTACGACGCTGACCAGGACACGGCAGCGCGCGAGCGCGACCACTCGCTGGTCGACCACCGCACCGGCCTGGAGTACGCTGCCGGACCGGGCATTGCCGGCCTGGAAGACAGCGCTTTTCGCCCGCCCCGCCCCTTCGGGCTGGTGCACACCGTCGCCCGCACCGGCCATCTGCTGGTGGTCAACGACCCGACCAGCAGCCCCTTCTTCCAGTCCGACGCGGAGGCCGGCACCACCTTACAGGCCGCCGCCGCGCTCCCCGTGCGCCGCGGCGAAAGCGTCCACGCCGTGCTCAGCGTGCGCTTCAGCTACCCCCACCACATCAGCAAAGAGGAGATAGAGACGCTCGAATTGTTGTGTGAGCAACTGGCCGCGCACCTCGAGAGCACCGCGCTGTACGAACGCACGCAGCAACAGCTCAACCGGCTGAACTCGCTACGGCAGATCGAAACCACCATCACCACGACCATGAACCTGACGGTGATTCTGGACGAGATCCTCAACCACGCCATCCGCCAGGTCGGAGCGGACGCGGCTGCCATCTGGTTCTACGAGCCGGTCTTGCAAACGCTACACCATGCCGCCAGCTGCGGCTTTCGCAGCGAGGAGAACAAGCGCGCCGAAATCCCGCTGCTGGGAGATCACGCCGCCCTGGCGCTATCCGAGCGCCGCATCATCCCCTTTGCCGATCTGAACCTGATCGCCGACCGAATCGCGCGCCGCTGGCTGCTGGAGCGGGAAGGATTCGTCAGCGGCCTGTTGCTGCCTCTGACGGCCAAGGGCGAGATCGTTGGATTGATGGAGCTCTATGCCCGGCGGGAGATCAACTTCCCCTCGGAAGTGATCGATTTTCTCGAAACCATCACCCGACAGGTTGCCGTGGCAATAGACAACGTCCGCCTGTTCGAGCACATGCAAACCTCCAATCTGGATCTGGCCGCCAACTACGGAGCCACCGTGCGCGCCTGGGCGCATACGCTGGAGGAACGCGGCTTCGAGCCTCCCGGGCACCTTGCCTGGGTGGAAAGACTTGCCCTGCCGCTGGCCGAAGCGTTCGGTATTGAGGAGCAGGCGCTGGTGAACTTCCAACGCGGCGCGCTGCTGCACGACATCGGCATGTTGCATCTGCCCGACTCCGTGGTACTCAAAGCTGACGAACTGAGCGCGGAGGAATGGGAACAGATAAAGCAACACCCCTTGCTGGCTGCCAGGGCTTTGCGCGCCATCCCCTTCTTGCGCCCGGCGATCGATATCCCGCTGTACCATCACGAGCGCTGGGATGGCAGCGGCTACCCGGAGGGGCTGCGAGGCGAGCAAATTCCGCTGACGGCCCGCATCTTCGCCGTTGTGGATGTATGGGTCAGCCTGCGCTCGGAAAAGCCTTACCGGCCGGCGCACACGCTGGCAGATGCGCTCAAAATACTCGATGCCGGGCGTGGCCGCCTGTTCGATCCGCAGGTGGTGGAGCGCTTCCTCAAGATGTTTGGCGAGAGCGATATGTTATAAGCGCCTGGCGCACGGTATTGCCGTAAATCTCGACTGTGTCCTCAATCCGTCGACCATAACCCCCACCCAAAGTGATGACGAGCGGCAAGCCAGCCTGCCGGCAACGCTCCAGCACCAGGCGATCCCGTTCCTGCAACCCCTGCATGGAGAGCGCCAGCCGTCCCAGGCGGTCGCCGGCATAGGGGTCGGCCCCGGCCAGGTAGAACACCAGCTGCGGACGAGAGGCGAGAAAAGCGCGCTCCAGGCCGCTCTGCAACGCCTCGAGATACACGTCGTCGCCCGTCCCATCGGGCAGGGGGATGTCCAGATCAGAGGGGAATTTGGTAAAAGGGAAATTTTTGGCCCCGTGAATGGAAAAGGTGAACACCCGCTCATCGGCAGCAAAAATTTCGGCCGTGCCGTCTCCCTGATGTACGTCACAATCCACCACCAGGGCGCGCTGGAGCACACCTTCGGCGAGCAACTGGTGCGCGGCCACGGCGACATCATTGAACAGGCAATAACCTTTGCCGTGGTCGCGGTGGGCGTGGTGCGTCCCGCCCCCCAGGTTGACCCCCAGGCCATCCTGCAAAGCTGCAGTCGCCGCGGCCAGCGTGCTGCCCACCGAGCGGCGGGCGCGCTCGGCCAGCTGCGGCGACCAGGGCAACCCGATGCGGCGCACCTCCCGCGCGCTCAACCCGCCCTGCAGGGCGCGTTGAACATAATCCGCATCATGAGCCAGACACAACTGCGCTTCGCCGGCAGCAGGGGGGACGGCCAGCTCCTCTGCCGCCAGCAGATTCTCCGCCAGCAGGTGTTGGCGCAACAAGACGTACTTCGCCAGCGGGAAGCGATGGCCGGGCGGCAGCGGAAAATCGAAAATGTCGTGGTAGAAAACCCAGGCGGTCACAGGATCAGCATGGCGTCGCCAAAAGAATAAAAGCGATAGCGCTCCTGGATGGCAATGCGGTAGGCCTGCAGGATGGTTTCACGGCCGGCAAAGGCGCTCACCAGCATCAGCAGTGTGGAACGCGGCAGATGAAAGTTGGTGATCATGGCGTCAAGCACGCGAAATCGGTAGCCCGGCAGGATGAACAGATCGGTGGCTCCCTCGAAGGGGCGCACAATCTCAGCAGCGGTGGCCTGACGGGCGGCCGATTCCAGCGTGCGCACGCTGGTGGTGCCCACCGCGATCACACGCCCACCGGCCCGCCGCGCCTGCCGGATGGCCTCGGCCGTCTCCGGCGGCAGGCGGCACCACTCCGTGTGAATCACATGCCGGCGCGGGTCTTCTTCGGTCACCGGCGCAAAGGTATCCAGCCCAACGTGCAGGGTGACCTCGGCGAAGCGGATGCCCTGAGAGCGCAGCGCAGCCATCAATTCGGGGGTGAAGTGCAGGCCGGCGGTCGGCGCGGCGGCGGAACCCGGCTCGCGGGCGAACACGGTCTGATAGCGTTCCGGGTCGCGCAGGGGTTCATGGATGTACGGCGGCAGGGGGGTATGTCCAATACGCTCCAGGCGCGGGGTGAGAGGAGCGGAGAAACGCACGCGGCGGCGCGGCCCGCCCAGATCGGCCACCACCTCGGCGCGCAGCCCCTCTCCCAGATCAATCGCGCGGCCGGGACGCATCCCTTTCCCACCCACCAGCGCTTCCCATTCCTGCGGAGCTTCCCGGCGCAGCAAAAGCAATTCCACCTTTCCGCCGGTGGGGATTTTGCGCCCAAACAGCCGCGCGGGGATCACGCGCGTGCGGTTGATCACCAGCAGGTCGTGCGGACGCAGATAGTTTCCCAGGTCACGAAAGACGGCATGCTCGATCCGGCCATCGGCGCGGTGCAACACCATCAGGCGTGAGGCGTCGCGCGGCTCGACCGGCCTCTGCGCGATGCGCTCTTCGGGCAGTTCGTAGTCGAAATCGGAAGTCTTCACCGGTTGAACAGACGGACGATCAGGTTAAGCAGAACGGTCAGCGCCACGGAAAGCAGCAACGAAGTGCCCAGCGGGAACAGGCAGGTGAAGTTGCGCCCCTCCAGGCGAATGTCGCCGGGCAGCCGGCCCAACGGCAGGTTAAAACGCCCCAATACATAGAGGACTACACCAATCAAAAGAAAAACCACGCCAAGCGCGATAAAAAGACGGGCAAAAGAATTCATCATCCCTCTCTCACAGGACAGCGCAATGCTCCGCGACCTCAAAACAATCGCTGCTGTTTTCCCGGCTCACGATACTCCAGACCCAAATGTTCGTAAGCCTTGGGCGTGGCCACCCGCCCCTGAGAGGTGCGCTCCAGAAAGCCCAACTGCATCAGGTAGGGTTCCACCACGTCCATGATGGTATCCGGTTCTTCGCTGATCGAAGCCGCGATGGTGGACAGTCCCACCGGCCCGCCGCCGTATTTTTCGATGATGGCGCGCAACACGCGGCGATCCATCTCGTCCAGGCCGCGGGCATCGATGTTAAGCAGGTCGAGCGCCTGCCGTGCCACCTCGGCGGTGATCACCCCATCGGCGCGCACCTGGGCATAGTCGCGCACGCGACGCAACAGCCGCAGCGCCACACGCGGCGTGCCGCGCGCGCGCTGACCAATCACCCGGATGCCTTCTGCCTCCACCGTCACCGCCAGCTTTTCGGCGGCGCGCAGCAAAATGGTCTCCATCGCCGCGAGGTCGTAGTAATCCAGGCGGTAGGTTGCGCCGAAGCGCGCCCGCAGCGGGGCGGTCACCAGCGCCAGCCGGGTGGTCGCCCCGACCACGGTGAAACGCGGCAGTTTGAGGCGCACCGAGCGCGCCGAGGGGCCTTTGCCGATCACGATATCGAGGGCGTAGTCCTCCATCGCCGGGTAGAGCACCTCTTCCACGGCGCGCCCCAGCCGATGAATCTCGTCAATGAACAACACATCCCCGGCGCGCATATTGGTCAGGATGGCTGCCAGGTCGCCAGGGCGTTCGATCGCCGGCCCGGCGGTCACCTTGATGTTGACGCCCATCTCGTTGGCCAGTACATGCGCCAGCGTGGTCTTGCCCAGCCCTGGCGGGCCATAGAAAAGCACGTGATCGAGCGCTTCGCCGCGTTGACGGGCAGCCTCGATCAGAATCTTCAGGTTTTCCACCACACCATCCTGCCCGATGACCTCGGCCAGGCGGGTGGGGCGCAGGGCATGATCCAACCCGTCGCCGGGGCGCTGCTCAGGATCCAGCACATTTCGGTTCATAGGGGTAATTATACCCGCTTCATCGGCTATAATAAGGCATGGCCGCCGTTGTGCTGCTGTTTGAAATCTT
>RFKO01000061.1 GCA_003694235.1 Anaerolineae bacterium | reverse complement strand
TCATTCTGCCTTCTGCATTCCTCATTCCACCCCCAACGCCTCGGCCATTGCGCGGATGTGCTCCGGGGTGCTGCCGCAGCAGGCGCCGATCAGGCGGGCGCCCAGGTCGCGCACATGCAGGGCGTATTCGGCCATGACTTCGGGGGTGCCGGTATAGCTCACCTGACCGCCGCGCGCTACCTGGGGGATGCCGGCGTTGGCTTTGGCGACCAGGATCAGGTCGGGGAAGGCTTCATGCATGGCGGCGATGGCCTTTTCCAGTTCGTCGGAGCCGGTGCCGCAGTTCGCGCCCAGCGCCACCACGTCGAGCTGGCTGAGCACCTCGGCGGCTTTTTGCGGGCTGACGCCCATCATGGTGTGGCCGTGGGTGTCGAAGGACATGGTGGCCACGATGGGCAGGTCGCTGACCGAGCGGGCGCCTTCCACCGCGGCGCGCACTTCATCCAGATCGCTCATCGTTTCCACCCAGAACACATCCACGCCGCCGTCGGCCAGGCCGCGGGCCTGTTCGGCGAAGGCTTCCTTTGCCTCCTCGAAGGTCAGCAGCCCCATCGGTTCGAAGAGTTGACCGGTTGGGCCCATCGAGCCGGCGACGACCACGGTGTGCGGCGCGGCATCGGCCACGGCGCGGGCGTTCTCGGCCGCGGCTTTGTTGAGTTCGTACACCCGGTCTTGCAGGTTATGCATTTCCAGGCGGAAGCGCGTCCCGCCGAAGGAGTTGGTCAGGATGAGGCGGGAGCCGGCGTCCACATAGGCCTGGTGGATGGCCTGCACACGGTCGGGGTGCAGCACATTCCATTCTTCGGGCGGGTCGCCCTGCGTCAGGCCGGCGGCCATCAACATCGTGCCCATCGCTCCGTCGAGCAGGATGGGTTCGTTGCGTTGGAGGAGTTGGAGTAGGGGGTTCATGATAGACTCCGGGGTGGGTAGAAAGTGAACAGTGAACAGTGGACCAGTGGACCAGTGAACAGTGTCTGATCCCTAATTCCCGATCCCTGATCCCTGCCTCTTGATGGCCATAAACTTCTTGGCCGTTTCCACGGCGATGGCGGCGTCGCGACAGTAGGCATCCGCTTCGATGTCTTCGGCAAAGGCTTCGTTGAGCGGCGCGCCGCCCACCAGCACCACCACTTTATCGCGCAGGTTGGCTTCTTTCAACGCCTCGATCACCACACGCATGTAGGTCATGGTGGTGGTCAGCAGGGCGCTCATGCCCAGGATGTCGGCATCGTGTTCCTGGATGGCGGCGAGGAAGTCTTCGGCGGAGGTGTTCGTCCCCAGGTCAACCACCTCGAAGCCGGCGCCTTCCAGCATCATGCCGACCAGGTTCTTGCCGATGTCGTGAATGTCGCCCTTGACCGTGCCGAGCACCACTGTGCCGGTCTTCTCCACGCCGGTCTCGGTGAGCAGCGGGCGCAGCACTTCCATGCCGGCTTTCATCGCTTTGGCGGCCATCAGCACTTCGGGGACGAACAGCACGCCGTCGCGGAAGTCGTCGCCGACCACGCCCATGCCGGCGATCAGGCCGCGCGTCAGGATTTCATACGGCTGCAGGCCGCGGGCGAGCAGTTCCTCTGTTTCTGCAACGATTTCATCGCCCAGGCCATCGTACAGGTCTTCTTGCATTAACTCCAGCAGTTCCTCGGTGGGAAGTTCTTTGATGTTGATTTCATCGTTCATTGGGTTATACCTCGTGCTTTGTTTCGGCGGGTTTGCCTTCTGCGCGGCGGGGCGGCCGACAGGTCGGGCAGGATGCCTTCCAGGTGAGGGAAGGGGTCGCGCTTATGTGGGAGGTGCATGGCGAGGACGAACTGTTCCTGGAAGTCAGGGTCCACCGCCGTTTCGATGTAGCGCACGCTCCTGGCAATCTGCGAGGCCGCGGCGCGCTGGCTGCGGTTGAGCAGGGCGATGCGAGCGCCGTCGCCGGCCGCATTCCCCACCGCGTGGATGCGCTCCAGGCTGCAATCCGGGATCAATCCTAACACCAGAGCGTGTGTGGGGTCAATATAACTGCCGAAGGCGCCGGCTAGCAGGATGCGGTCCACGCTGGCGACACCGGCTCGCAACATCAGGAGTTTCGCCCCCGCGTACAACGCGGCTTTGGCCAGTTGAATGTTGCGGATGTCTTCCTGTGTGACCAGGAGGGGCTTTCCGTTCGCCGAGAGCTCCGCCGGCGCCAGCAGATAGTCGGCTTTCCGGCGGCGGGCGTCCCAGCGCAGGGCGGGGGAGGTGCTGTCGGGGTTGAAACGTCCGTCGGGCAGCAGCAGCCCGGCGAGCAGCAGTTCGGCTACCACCTCGATGATCCCTGAGCCGCAGATACCGCTGGCAAGGTGACGCGGTTGCCGCTCGGGGGGGACATCCGCGCCCACTGCCCATTCGTTCGACCAGCGCTCCTCGCCGATCACGCGGAAGCGCGCCAGGCCGGTTTGTGGGTCGATGCGCACGCGCTCGATTGCGCCCGGCGCGGCGCGCATACCGGCGGAAATTTGCCCGCCTTCAAAGGCTGGGCCGGTGGGGCTGGAGGCGCTGAACATCCACCCCGGCCCGCTGAGCACGATTTCGGCGTTGGTGCCCACATCCACCGTCAGGATGATCTCCGGTCGGGTGTGGGGTTGCTCGGCCAGCAGCACGGCGACATTATCCGCGCCGACATGCCCTGCCTCGGAGGGCAGGATGTGTACATTGGCGGCCGGGTGCAGGCGCAATCCTAGGTCACGCGCTTTGACGTCCATCGCCTCGCGGTGTGCCAGCGCGAAGGGCGCCCCGCCCAGCGATTCCGGGCTGATGCCCAGCAGGATATGGGTCATGGTGGTATTTCCCACCAGCACGGCTTCGTAAATCTGGTCGCGGCGGATGCCGGCCTGACGCGCCGTTTCCGCGGCCAGTCGATTCAATGCCTCGATCACCGCTTTGTGCAACACGTCCAGGCCGTCGCGGCGGCTGGTGACGAACGAGATGCGGCTCATCAGGTCTTCCCCGTAGGAAACCTGCGGGTTCATAGCCGAGGCGCTGGCGAGCAATTCGCCGGTGCGCAAATCGCACAGGTATGCCGCCAGCGTGGTGCTGCCTACATCCACGGCCAGACCAAACGCGCCTTCCTGGTAGCCGGGGCGGATATCCAGCACGTGCTGCTCCTGCCACAGGGTGACGGTGACCGCTTGCTTGCCGTCACGCAGGGCGGGTTGCAGGCGGCGCAAAGCATGGATGTCAATGCTCAGCCCGCTCAATCCCCATTGTTCGGCCAGAGCGTCTTGCAGGCGTCCCCAGTCGCCGCGGTGCTCTCCCAGGCGAGCTTCTGCTACTTCAACATACACCTGCCGCACTACCGGCTCGACTTCGATGGCGCGCTCGCCGGCCGATTTGCGGATGATCTGCTTGTGAGCGCGGCTTTCCTCCGGCACGGTGATCAGCACGTCGCCGAGGATGCGGGCGTTACAGGAGAGGCGCAACTCAGGCGTACCCAGTTTGTTCAGCAGTTTGATCTCTTTCTCGTCGCGCGGGGAGAGATGATCCTCGGAGGAGTGAATACCGGCTTTGTCGAAGCGGCCGTTTTCCACGCGCACGCGGCACTTTTGGCAGGTTTGTCGTCCGCCGCAGATGGATTCGATTTCTACGCCCAGTTGGCGCGCGGCTTCCAGCACGGTGATACCGTGCGGCACCTGCCCCCGTCGGCCGGAGGGCATCAGAATCAGGGTGTGCAAGGCAGAGTCGTTTTTCATGGGCAAAGCGGGCACAATTGTACTACAAAGCGGAGAGCAAGTGTCAGAATTACTATCCGTTGAAAGATGCGTCCGCCGGCGCGAGGGAGGTTTCGGGGTATAATCAGCGCGTTTCACGCATCTCATTGTGCGACGAAAGGCTTATCGTATGCTCCGAACCTGGCAACTGGTCATTTTTGATGCCTTGCTCACCCTGCTGGCTGTGATCGTGGGCTTAATGCTGCGGCTGGAGATCATTTATGTCGGTTATTTCATTCGGCAAATCTGGCCGTTCATCGTGCTGGCGGTTGTGCTGCGGCCGGTCTTTCTGGCGGTGTTTGGCATCTACCAGCGCATCTGGCGATACGCTTCTACGCAGGATTACATCACCCTGGGTTGGGCGGTAGCGGCCGGCACGCTGGTGCTTTCTGCCGTCACGCTGTTGTGGCTGTATCCGGCGGTGATGCGCACCTTCCCGCGCTCGCTATTGGGCATTGAGGCTGTGCTCAGTTTTATCTTCCTCGGCGGGGTGCGCGTCGCCCAGCGCCTGTTCGAGCGCTATCCAGGGGATATGGATCTGCGCAGCCTGGAGGTCGCTCGCCAGGAGCGCACTTTGATCGTCGGCGCCGGCGCGGCGGGCACACAGATGCTGCGCGAACTGCGCCGTAATCCACAGATTGGTCTGTTGCCGGTCGCGTTTCTGGATGATGATCCTCTGAAAGTCGGGCGCAAAATTCAAGGGGTTCCCGTCTTTGGGCCGTTGGTCTCCCTCCCTGAGATCGTTCGACAACAGGATATCCAGCATGTGCTGATTGCCATTCCCAGCGCGGCGCAGCAGACCCTGGAAAACGTCAAGGCGGCCTGCCGCCAGGTGCGCGTTCCCTTCTCTATCATGCCCCCTTTGAGCAGTGTGCTGGATTACTCCAGCGGGACGCCTTCCCCTTATCGTCTGCCGATGGCCATGCCCGACATAACCGCCGAGGAGATTCGCGCCGTGGTACGGGTGATGCAATCACGCAACCTGAGCATCGGCTCACAGACGACCGCGCTGGAGTATCTGGCGGCCGAGGTGGCAGAGGCGGAATACGGCGTGGCGGTGATCAACGGCACCTCGGCGTTGCACCTGTGCATGATCGCCGCCGGGGTTGGGCCGGGCGACGAAGTGATTACCAGCCCGTACAGTTTCGTGGCTTCGGCGAACTGCATTCTGTATCAGGGAGCGAAACCGGTTTTCGCCGATATTGATCCGCACACCCTGAACATCGACCCCGCCAGGCTGGAAGCTGCCATTACGCCGCGCACCAAGGCCATCATCCCGGTGCACATTTTCGGTCAGCCGGCGGATATGGATGCTATTCTGGATATCGCCGCGCGACACGATCTGATTGTGGTGGAGGATGCCGCCGAGGCCATCGGCGCGGAGTACAAGGGACGGCGCGTCGGCGCGTTGGGGCGCGCCGGAGTGTTTGCCTTTTATCCCAACAAGCAGATGACCACCGGCGAGGGGGCGGTGATCGTCACCAACGACGAGGAGTGGCGCGACCTGTTCCGCAGTTTACGTAACCAGGGACGTGATAAGTTCGACGCCTGGCTGAATCACTCTCGTCTGGGGTACAACTATCGCATGTCGGAGCTGAACGCGGCGGTTGGCGTGGTGCAGATTCGCCGTCTGGATGAATTGCTGGCCCGGCGCGAGGCGGTGGCGCAGATGTACAACCGCCGCATTGTCCGCATCCCCGGCGTCCACCCGTTGACCATCGTGCCGGATACCACCCGCATGTCCTGGTTTGTGTACGTGGTGCGTTTTGCCCCCTCCATTGACCGCAACCGGGTGATGACGCGCCTGGGCGAGCTGGGGATACCGGCGCGACCATATTTCTCTCCCATCCACTTGCAACCTTTCTACCGCCGCGAGTTCGGCTTCAAAGAAGGCGACTTCCCCGAAGCCGAGGCCGCCGGGCGTTCGACGCTGGCGCTGCCTTTCCATGCCAACATGAACGAAGCCGAGGTCTCGCTGGTCTGCGAGGCGCTGGAAGAGGTGCTGGCTGATCCCCAAACGAGCCTGGAAGCGACTTCTCCGCAGGCAGTGAATCTTGCCCGTGGCTGATGTCGTGCGGGACGCTGAAAAAGAAACGAGCCCTCGAGAGGAGGGCTCGCTGTGATTTTACGTGGTGTGGCTTATTGCCCCATGCCCTGGAAGGCCCAGATGCCGACGCCGACCTCGGCGCAACGCTGATACCCCTGGGCGACCGAGACCTCCGTGCGTCGCTCTGGGAGCGCGTTGGATGTCCACTTGCCGTTGTCCAGCTTGCGGATGGCCGGCTTCTTGATGTGGCCGAAATCGCGCACCGAATCATAAGGGTTGATGAAACACAGCGTGCCGGGGGCGGTTACGAAAACCACGGAGTAGTTTACGTAGCCCATCGGTGCAGGCGGATAGGCGGCGGCGTTCATCACATACATGCCGGGACCGGGCACCGGGATAACCGGCGGGCGAGTGCCCTTTTCCGCCGGTGCTGCCAGCACGGTTGAGACGGTCAGCAGCGTCAACATCATTGCAAGACCAATAATCATCCATGTTTTACGGCTCTTCATCACTATCTCCTTCTTGAGAATCGGGTAGAGTAATTGTGCTTGTGAATATTATAAACCTCTGTTTTCGAGAACACAATACCCCGATTTCGGGTAGAATACACTCCGCAACCCGCGTATTCCGGCGGTGAATGAGGAGTTCATTATGGATTTTACCAACCCTGCGCCTTTGTCTATCCCCACCATGGTGTTCAACCTGCTGTTGGGGTTATTTCTTTCGGTGGTTTTGGCGGTGTACTACGCGTATTGGGGCGAGTCGCTGTCCAACCGCTCGCGCTTCGCGCCGATTCTCCCTTTGCTCTCGCTGATAACACTGCTGGTGATTACGGTGGTGAAATCATCGCTGGCATTATCGCTCGGATTGGTCGGCGCGCTGTCTATTGTGCGCTTTCGCACGGCAATCAAAGACCCTGAGGAGTTGATTTTTCTGTTCTTTGCCATTGCTATCGGGCTGGGATTGGGCGCCGATCAGCGTATTGCCACAGTGATCGCCTTCCTGGTGATTATGGCGTATCTGCTCATCCGCAGGCTGGTCAATGGCGCGCTTAAGCTGTCCCCGGCCAACAGTCTGTATTTGCACATTCAGTTGCCCAAAGGAGAGACATCCGACGATGAGGCGTTCGATTTCATCCGCGGCGTATTGGGGGAAGAATTGCGCCGGGTAGACCTGCGCCGGTTGGACTCCGATGGTGAGCAGATGCAACTGGTCTTCTATTTCCGGGCGCGCTCCGCCGACGCTCTGGCGCGCATTGCTCAACGCATTCACGCCCGCTTTGCCGATGCCGCTCTCAGCGTGGTGGAACAAAACAATATTCTGGGAGGTTGAGGCGTGAAACTCCATCTGCCGCAGCGCGGCAAACAGGCCTGGCATCTGCCGACGCAGTGGATCTGGCCGCTGCGCCTGTTGCTGTTGGGGTTGACTTTCCTGGCCGGGATGCTCTTCTATCGCGCCGGTTATGCCGAACGGATCACCATGTTCTTGCGGCAGGCGCCGCAGTCCACGCCGGTGGTGGAGGCGGTGGAAGAGGTTAAATCCGGCCTGGAAAACGAATCTTTGCTGTATCGCTCCAACGGTCTGCCCAACATCTTTCTGGATGTCCCCTTTGATTCGATGCTGCAATTGAAAGCCAAACGCGATGAGGCCGTGCAGATTGGGGTGTTGTACACCGGGGATGAGGACTTCGTGCCGGCCACCCTGCGTTACAACGATGGACAGACTCTGGACATCAAACTGCGCCTCAAGGGGGATTGGGCCGATCACCTGCGCTCGGATAAGTGGTCATTTCGTATTCATATAACCGAGGACGACGGCGCGGTGCTGGGGATGCGCCGCTTCTCTCTTCAAGCGCCACACACGCGCAGCTATGTCAGTGAGTGGGTGTTCATCCAAAACCTGTTGCAGGAAGGCATTCTGACCACGCGCTATCACTTCGTCAATGTCATCCTCAACGGCGATTACAAAGGGATATACGCTCTGGAAGAGAGCTTCCATACCGACCTGATGGAAGCGCAGCAGCGGCGCGAGGGTGTGATCGTGCGCTACGATGATGATCTGATCTGGTACGACTGGCCGCAAATTGCCAACAACGATGATGGCATTGGCAGCTTTTGGCGCGTCGATCAGCCGCTGAACAACCCGATCGCGGCCTTTCGCCAGAATCACGTGCTTGCCGATCCGGCGCTGGCGGAGGAGTTTGAGACGGCGCGCAATCTGCTGTACTCTATTTATCGCCGCGACCTGCCGCTCGATCAGGCGTTGGACGAAGAACTGTGGGGACGTTACTTCGCGCTGGTGGATTTGTGGGCAGCCGGACATAGCACGGAATGGGTCAATCTGCGTTTCTATTACAACCCCATCACCGGCTTGCTCGAACCGGTGGTTTACGACAGCCTGGTGTTCCATCCCAGCTATGTGCGCCCGCGCATGGGCTTCCCGTTTATGGACAATTTGCTCTTCCAGTCGCCGGGGATCCAGAAGGCGTATGTCGAAACGCTGGAGCGCATCACCCAACCGGATTACATCGAAGCTTTGCGGCAGCAGTATGAGCAGCCGGTGGGGCGGTTGTTCGATTTGCTGGAGCAGGAATACGCCGACCCTGCCTTGCATGGGGACGAAGTGGCCGGCCCGCCGATGATCCTGCCCTGGGACACCCTGGCGTTGCGCGCCGATCGCTTGCACAAGAACCTGCACCCGCTCCAACCGTTGCGCGGCTATTATCATCTGTCTTCGGCGGAGGAAGGCGACACCCTCCAACTGGACGTGCTCAATCTGATGCCGCTCAACCTGCGCATCGAGTCGGTGGTCGTGGCTGGCCAGGAAATCCCCTTCGATCCGGCCTGGTGTGTTGACGAAGCCTGTCGGCAAGACGCGGTCGCGTTGCCGGATGGCACGCTGTTGCTGGAGGG
>RFKO01000060.1 GCA_003694235.1 Anaerolineae bacterium | reverse complement strand
GATCGAAAGGTTCGCCGGTCTTCCCATCACGCACCACCTGTTTGCCGATAATGGGAGAAGGAATCTGGGTTGTAGCCGTGATCTCATCGGCCCTGGCGCGCAACTCTTCGTCGTCCATCTGCTCCACGCCTTCCACGCCCTGCTGCGTCAGCCACATCTGGAGACAGGCGCGCACCGCGCGGGCATCCTGCGCGTCGCGCTCATCCACAGGCAAGGGTTGATCCTCAAAGGCCAGGATTTCGTCTGGATCGTAGCCGCGCTCGCGCAGCCACTCGCGCAGCGCCGAGCGCCGGGCATATACCTCATCGGTGATCAGTCGATATACATCGTACTCCTCGCGGTCGCCCAACCAGGCTTCGAGGTACAGTCGCCGCACGTGATTGTCATCGTCAATCAACTGCGGATCGTATCCCTGCTCCTTCAGCCAGGCCCAGCCGCGCTCACCGACATCTTTCCAGGCCTCATCGATCATCCAGGCGCGTGCCAGTTCGGCCTCGATCTCGTGCTCACGCGCGCCATCGAACACCGGCGTAACGGCGCGGAAGCCAAGCTGTTTGGCCGCCCACCCCAGGTGAACCTCAAGCACCTGCCCCAGGTTCATACGGCCGGGGACGCCCGTGGGGTTAAGCACGATATCCACCGGTGTGCCATCTTCCAGGAACGGCATATCCTCCTGCGGCACAATTACCGAGACCACACCTTTGTTCCCGTGGCGACCGGCCAGCTTATCACCGGCCATCAGCTTGCGGCGTTGCGCCACCGAGACGCGCACCATCGTCTCCACGCCCGGCGAAAGCTCAACGCCGTCTTCGCGCGAGAACACTTTGACATCCACCACTTTGCCGCGGGCGCCGTGCGGCATCCGCAGCGAGGTATCCTTCACATCACGGGATTTTTCCCCGAAGATCGCCCGCAACAGGCGCTCCTCCGGGGTCAGTTCTTTCTCGCCTTTGGGAGAAATCTTCCCCACCAGGATGTCGTTCGGGCCGACCTCCGCACCAATACGAATGATGCCGTTCTCATCCAGGTCTTTGATCGCGCCTTCTCCCACATTGGGGATATCACGGGTGATTTCCTCCGGCCCCAGGCGGGTATCGCGCGCCTCGACCTCGTATTTCTCCACATGCACCGAGGTGAACAGGTCATCCTGCACCAGGCGCTCGGAAATCACGATGGAATCCTCGAAGTTCGAGCCTTCCCAGGAGAGAAAAGCGACCACCACGTTCTGCCCCAGCGCCAGATGTCCATCCACGGTAGAGGACGAATCGGCAATCACATCTCCCTTGTGCACGATTTGCCCTTTGGTCACCGAAGGGCGCTGATCGACGCAGGTGCTCTGGTTGGAGCGCTGGTACTTGCGCAGATTGTAAACATGCTCGCCGTCCTTGTGCCGGATCACGATCCGTCCGCCCGTGACGGAGATCACTTCGCCATCCTCCTGCGCCACAACAACCTGCCCTGAATCGATCGCCGCGGCATATTCCATGCCGGTGGAGACCAGGGGCACCTGCGGGCGCAGCAAAGGCACAGCCTGCGCCTGCATGTTCGAGCCCATCAAAGCGCGGTTGGCATCGTCATGTTCCAGGAAGGGGATCAACGCCGCGCTGATGCCCACGATCTGCTGCGGGGCCACATCGATGTAATCAATGTTCACATCCGGCGAGAAGATGAAAGACATGTGGTGCCGGGCAGAGGCGCGCCGGCGCACGAACTCGCCATACTCGTTCAAGGGCGAATTAGCCTGCGCGATCACAAAGCGGTCTTCGGTGTCCGCGGAGAGATACTCAACCTCATCCGTGACGAAGGGGACGACCTGGACTTCTTCCACATCCAGTTTGGCGATCTTCTTCGCCAGCGCCTCGTCCACCCGCGTGCCGGCTTCCGCAATCACCTTACCGCTCTTGGGATCTACCAGGTCTTCCCGCAAGGCGCGCCCCACCATCAAGGGGCTGTCGGGCGGCAGAGAACGGCGCACTTTCCGATACGGCGTTTCGATAAAGCCGTACTTGTTGACAATGGCATAGGTGGCGAAGCGACCGATCAAACCGATGTTCGGCCCTTCCGGCGTCTCGATCGGGCAGATACGGCCGTAGTGCGACTGATGCACATCACGCACATCGAAGCCCGCCCGCTCGCGCCGCAGGCCACCCGGGCCAAGCGCTGAGAGTGTGCGCTTGTGGCGCAGTTCGGCCAGCGGATTGGTCTGATCCATGAACTGGGAAAGCTGGCTCGAACCGAAGAATTCGCGCAGCGCCGCCACCACCGGCCGTACGTTCACCAGGCTGACCGGGGTGACATTTTCTTTCTCGCGGATGGACATGCGCTCCATCACCACCCGCTCCATGCGGCGCAGCCCGACGCGCAGCTTGTTCTGGATCAACTCTCCAACGGTCTTGGTGCGGCGATTGCCCAGGTGATCGATGTCATCCGGCTCGGCTTCGCCGTTATTGATCCGAATCATCTGGCGCACCAGACGAACGACGTCCCACTTTGTAATCGTCCGCTGCTCGAGCGGGACGATCCCGTCCAGTTCCAGTTTCTGATTGAGCTTGTAACGTCCGACGTCGGTGAGGTCGTATCGCCGCCGGTCGAACAGTTGCTCCACCAGGAACTCGCGCGCGTTTTCCAGCGTCGCGGGATCACCCGGGCGCATACGGCGGAAGAATTCCAGCAGCGCGGCCTCGGCGATGCTCAAATCGTCCGACAGATTCCAGTCCGGCTCTTGCGCCAGCGTGGAGGCGATGAACATGCGGTCGGGGTTGTTGTCCACATCCTCGAACAGCCGCAGCAGCTCTTCTTCCGTGCCCTCCTGTAAAGGAGAATCCGCCATGCCGTCATCCACCGCGGCCAGCGCCCGCAGAAAAATCGTCACCGGCAGTGTGCGGCGGCGATTGAACTTCAGGGTGAGATAATCGCTCTTGCGGGTGCCGAACTCCATCCAGGCCCCCCGGTCGGGGATCAGCTTGGCGCTGGCCATGTTGCGGCCGGTGGCGCGATCCACCTCGCTCTCGAAATACACGCCGGGAGAACGGATCAACTGCGTCACCACAACGCGCTCGGTGCCGTTAATAATGAAAGTCCCCTGGTCGGTCATCTCCGGGAACTCACCGAGGAAAATATCCTGCTTGACCGGCTCAGGGACAGCCGGCCCGGCCAGCAGCACCGAGACGTACAACGGGCGAGCGTAGGTCAGGTCGCGCTCAAGGCACTCTTCTACGGAATACTTCGGCTCTTCGAACCAGTAGGTCAAACCCCATTCTTTCGCTTCCGGTGTGTCGCTGGGAAAATACAAACGCATATCGCCGCTGTAGGAAACGATCGGCGATATTTCATTGAAGAGTTCCGCCAGTCTCTCGCGCTTGAGGCGTTCAAATGACTCCAGCTGAACAGCGATCAGGTCTGGCAGATCATAATGAGCGCCGATACGCGCATAAGACTTGGAAGGTGGAATCTGTGCCATAAAAAACTCACTCCTGAGGCAGTGTGTCGCAAAGACGATAACGCGGCAGAAT
>RFKO01000322.1 GCA_003694235.1 Anaerolineae bacterium | reverse complement strand
GAGTTGCAGCGAGGGGCAAACGGCAAGGTGATCAGCGACCGGGGGGAAACCGGATGGAGTTGGGCGGCGATCCAGGGAGCGTTACTGAGCGTGCAGGAGATGGGGGTGTTCGTCACCTATTGCGGCGGCGATAGCGACCTGGAAGCAGCCGTAGAACGCCTGGGGCGGCGAAAGCGTTCCGAAACGATGGATATCCTGCCCCCACGTCCCCCGGCAATCGTCAGCCCGCAGGCGGCGTTCCTGGCGGCTTTGCCGGGCATTGGAACGGAGCGGGTGAGCGCAATCCTGCAATGGGCGGGAGGCAACCTGGCGCACGCTTTGTGGGGACTGACAGATACAGAGGTTGATGGGCCAGTGCCCATTGGTGCGCGGCGGCGAATACGACGCTTTATGGGCCTGAAGGCGAACGAAGAATTGACCGTGATGGTGAAAGGAGAGAACCATGAGTGAAAATGCCCTGACGACCGTTGTAAATCTGCCTGTGCGAGAGATCACGCCGGGCGTGTGGCGGATGATTCAGGAGATTGCGCCGGTGATGTACCGGGCGCGGATGTTCGGTGTAAGCAGCCCGGAGCAGGCCATCGCCACGATGCTGAAGGGGTACGAATTGGGTTTCGGCCTGACGGCGTCGTTCGAGTTCGTGAAGGTGATCCAGGGCAAGCCGGAGGTCATCCCCCGCGGGGCGCTGGCGCTGCTGCACAACAACCCGCATATCGAGAAGATCGAAATCAAGCGCCTGGCGGACGAGCAAGGCAACTTTATTGGCTATGAGACCACGATGCGGCGGGACAACGGCTTCGAATACACGGCAAGATGGACGATGGAGGATGCCCGGCGTGCGGGGCTGGTGAAGCCGGACAGCGGCTGGGAGAAATACCCCGAAAACATGTGCCTGTGGCGCTCGGTGGGGTTTTGCGCCGATGTTGTGGCGCCAGACATCACCGCGGGTCTGACCACGCTGATGAAGATGCCGGAGGCCTATGGCGTGGCGCTGGACGAGAGCGGCGATGTCATCGATGTCCAGGATGCCCAGGACGCGCGGCGCGCTCCACAGTTGGCGGCCGAAAGCGATACGGTGACCTTGAATGACTTGCTGGCTCAGTATGAACCGGATGAGGTCATGAGCGCGGTGCAACAGGTGACCGGCGGACGGATGCCGGGCAGTGCGGAGGAAGTGCAGAAGATCGCCGAGGTGTTGCATGGAGCTGAATGAATACCAACGAATGGCGCAACGCACGGCGGGAGCGGGCGGTCGGGCGCATGAACGCAGGCTGATGGTGGCTGCTCTTGGTCTGGCCGGAGAGGCCGGCGAGTTTGCCAACCTGGTGAAGAAGCTTACGGCGCACAAGCACTTCATCACCAACGCGGAATTGGCCGATGAGTTAGGCGACGTTCTGTGGTATCTCGCCGAAGCGGCCACGGTTTGCGGGCTTGATCTGGACGTGATTGCCTATCGGAACATCGAGAAACTGAAGGAGCGCTACCCGAAAGGCTTCGACCCGGAGAGGAGCAGGAATCGTGATTGAGCATTTGAGCTATTCATCCATCAGCCTGTACCTGACGTGCCCGGCGGCGTGGCGGTTCCGGTATGTGGAGGAGGTGCCCACGGCAACCAGCACGGCGCTGGTGTTCGGCAGCGCGTGGCACAACACGGTGGAAGACTATGTGAGCAACGGCGGCGAGCTGGCCGCGCTGTGGGAGAAACACTGGAATGCACAGATGGAACGTGAGGCGCACGTGGATTGGGGCACGGAGACGCCGGAACAGCATTACAACGAGGGTCTCCGCATACTGAGCGCCCAGGAGGTGAGATCGGCGCTGGACAAGATCATCCCGAAGCGGGAGAACGGTACGGCTATCATTGAGAAGAAGGTCTCTCTGCTGGTGCCCGGCGTGCCCGTGCCGGTGATCGGGTATGTGGACATTATCACAGAGGACGGCGTACCGGGGGATTTCAAGACCAGCAGCCGGGCATGGAGTATGGACAAAGCAGCCAGTGAACTGCAACCGGCTTTTTACCTGGCGGCATTAAACCAGATCGGAATCCCTACGCCGGGGATGAAGTTTCGCCATTTTGTGGTGACGAAGACGCGCCAGCCGCAATTCCAGGTGCTGGAAACGACGCGCAAGCCGGAAATGTTATTGTTTTTGTATCGGATGATCGAGAAGGTGTGGCGTGGCATCGAAGCGGGCGTCTTCCCAGAGAACCCGACCACATGGAAATGCAACCCGAAGTATTGCGAGTTCTGGGAGGTATGCCGTGGGCGGTTCGTGTGAGATTTACGGCGAGGGCGGGGTGTTGGTGGTGAAGACGCCCTACGAACCGGCTTTCGTAGCAGCGCTCAAGGCGCACATCCCGCACGCGGCGCGGCGCTGGGATCGGGAGCGGAAGGCGTGGCTGGTGGACCCGGCGCATCAGGCACAGGTTGTTGCCGCGGCGCGGAAGCACTTCGACACGGTGCGCGTGCAAGAAGACTTGTTTGCATCGCCGGTGCAATCAGAGCGGCGCATCCTGGAAGTGCGCTACCTGGGACGAACAAAAGCGCGCGGCGGCGGCGAGCGTACTGCGTTTGCATGGGTGAACGGCGGCTGGAATGCCATCTTCCCGGAGAGCGTGTTGCGGCGATGGTTCGAGGGTGCGGAGAGTCGTCCGGGGGACGCGCCTACGCTGTGGCAGGTGCTCGGTATTCCTGCGGGGAGCGACGAGGCCACCATCAAGAAGGCCTACCGGCGGATGGTGAAGCAGTGGCACCCCGACGTGTGCAAGGAGGCAGATGCGCAGGCGCAGTTCCTGGCAATCCGGCGGGCGTATGAAGTGCTGAGCGATCCGGTGAAGCGAGCAAAGTACGAAGCCGGGCTGGCGCTGGCGGCAACGCTGCCGCGGACAGAGCAGAGCGATCCCCCTGGATACCGCGCGCCGCTGCGGTGCGGATTGGTGCTGGCCGAGGGGCGCGAGACGCTGGGGCGATTTACGGTCGCCGAAATCCTGGCGTGGGAAGACATCATCAACGAGCGCGGGCAAACCCTGACGGTTTCCTGGCCCGCGGGCGCGGAGAGGTTCGTGGAGGTATGGGTTTAGATGGATGCGAGAGAAATCCTGATCCAGTGGCTTCGGTAGCGTGGCTATGACGGCCTGGCGAACCCGGACATGGAATGCGGCTGCGGCTTGGACGACCTGATGCCGTGCGGGAGCAGCCCGGCAAAGTGCTATCCGGCGCATGGAGATTGGGAGAACGGCTTTTTTGCATCTGCCGAGGCATGTGCATATGACGAGCCATGTAGACGTTGCATTCACGCCGTCTGCGACAATTACGGCAAGGAGGGATGGGTATGAATACTGACATTGTTCCGGGAAGTCTGGCGGCGATTGCGCGCCAGGAAAGCAGAAGTATTGCCGAGACGTTCATCGATGCACAAGCGGTGATCGTTGTGGACGTGAGCGGCAGTATGGCATCTCAGGACAGCCGCGGCGGGCGCAGCCGGTATGATGTGATGCTGGAAGAGCTGGCGGCGCTGCAAGCCAACCTGCCGGGGCGGGTGGCCGTGGTGGCGTTCAGCGACCGGCCGGTGTTCGTGCCAGGTGGTCAGCCGCCGTTTCTGAACGGCACGACCGATATGGCAATGGCGTTGCGGTTCGTGAAACCCGCGGATGTGCCGGGGATGCGCTTCGTGCTGGTGAGCGATGGACAGCCGAACGATCCGGACGAAACGCTGGCGGTAGCGCGCACCTTCCGGCAGCGGATCGACACGATCTATGTGGGGCCGGAGGAACGGCCGGCGGGGAGAGCGTTTCTGGAGCGGCTGGCCAAAGCCAGCGGCGGCCAGGTGATGACGGCGGAGCGCGTCAACCTGCTGGCGCAGACCACCCAGCATTTATTGAGCGCATGATCTATGGCCACGTTGCTGCGAGCGTTGTTGAACGCCGGCGCATCTCCGGCAGACGCGCAGGTTCTCGACGAATACTTTGCCAACGAGCCGGAGTTCCTGGACGGGCTGGAGGAGATTGCCCGCGCGCTGGCGATGCGGGAATCTCCCAGCCTGATGCCCCCGGCCGGCGAGCCGTGGAAAACCATCCACGGCGAGATGCTGGGAAGCGACGATTTGCACGAGGCGTTCAGCCGTGCGCTGGCTCAGTATCCTGCGGCCGTGCAGGTCGCGCTGGCCGGTGTGGTGAGCCAGCGTATGCAGGAGATCAGCGACTGGCTGAAGGAGCACGAGGAAAGCCGGAAGCAGCGCAAAACGGCGGATTACATCAAGGCGCTGGAGCGTTTGGGCTATCGCTTTCGGCTGAATCTGTGCGACAACAGCGTGGAGGTGAACGGAGAGGAGATTTCCGACCCGCTGCGGGCCGAGATCCGCACGAAATTGAGAGATATCGGTATTCGGGAAGTGAATGTGGCCGAGGATGCTTATCTGGCGGAGGCGTGGCAGAACCGTTACCATCCCGTGCGGGAATACCTAAACGGGTTGCAATACGATGGACAGGATCACATCGGGCGGCTGGCGGAATTCTTCGATGACGAGCAGGGCGTGTTTGGAATCTGGATACGGCGCTGGCTGATCGGCGCAGTGGCGAAGGCGATGATGGGCGTGCAGAACCGGATGCTCATCCTGGACGGGCCGCAGGGGATCGGCAAATCGTATTTCGTACGCTGGCTGGGAAGCGCTTTGCCGAACTATTATTACGAGGGGCCGATCAACCCCGATAGCAAGGATGACCGGCTGTTGCTGACGCGCAAGTGGATTTGGGAGGTAACGGAATTGGGAGCGACCACACGGCGCGCCGACCGGGAGGCGTTGAAGGGCTTCCTGAGCCTGCAGGAGGTGACGATCCGCAAGCCGTATGGTCGCTTTCCAATCACCAAACCTGCCCTGGCCAGTTTCATCGGCACGGTGAACAACGAGACCGGCGTACTGAACGATCCCACGGGGAGTCGACGCTTCATGGCCTGCACGGTGACGGCGATCGACTGGCAATACACGAAGGCGGTGAAGGTGGATGATGTGTGGGCGCAGGCGTTCGATCTGTACATCGCCGGTGAGCCGTGGGAACTGACAGCGGACGAAAAAGCCCAGGCCGAGGAGATCAACGAATACTACACCATTGAAGACCCGATCCAATCGGCGATACTGAAGCATTTCGACGTCGATCCCCAGCGGATGGACTGGTGGATGCCGACGATTGAGATCGTGCAAATCCTGGAGGGGAAGGGCTACCGGTGGAACAGCCCACGGGCGGGGAGCATGGCGGTCGCCAGCGCCGCCACGGGG
>RFKO01000321.1 GCA_003694235.1 Anaerolineae bacterium | reverse complement strand
TTGGCACGCCTCTAGGCGCGCAAAATCTCCCGTACAACTTCCTCTACAATACTTTCCAGTTCCTGCGGCGAGGGGCCGTACACCGCTCCGGCAGGAACGCTCCCCGGTTGAAAGGCTTCCGGGGGCGGCGGCGTGGTCTCGAAAGCCATCCGCTTGATGTTATACAGGTGGTGGACGGTGATGTTATCTCCGGTGATCGCGCCGCCGATGCCGCCGGGGCCAAGGGTGAGCGAAGGTGCCAGCCTGGTCGTCAGGCCAATGGCTCCCAGCGTCCCCAGGGTGTTGACCCCGATGCGAAAGACCGGTTTTTCCAGTCCAAAGGCCATGATCACTTTTTCATCGGTGGCGTGGATGATCAGACTATGACCGCGCCCGCCAAAGTTGATTAACTCGATGCAACGCTCACAGCCAGCCTCCCAGCCGTTGGCCTCGTACCAGCCCAGCACGGTGGTGAGTTTTTCGCGCGAGAGCGGCTCTTCACGCCCCACGCGGGTCAACGGGGCAACCAGAATGCGGGCTTTGCCCGGCGCACGAATCCCGGCCATAGCGGCCAGGTACTGCGGCGACTTGCCCACCGTGGCGGGGTTGATCGCCCCATTGGGTTTGAACAGAATGCGCCGCAACGCTTCGGCCTGCTGAGGGCTGACGAAATACGCGCCCTGCGCTTCCATCAGTTGCCGCAGACGAGCGGCGATGGGCTTGTCGGCCACCACTGCCTGCTCGGTGGCGCAAATCACCGAATGGTCGAAGGCTTTGCTGCCCACGATGTAGCGCGCCGCTTTTTCCAGGTCGGCGCTGCGATCCACATACACCGGCACGTTGCCCGGCCCGACGCCGTAGGCCGGCTTACCCTGCGAGTGCGCCACCCGCACCATCTCCGAGCCGCCGGTCGCCAGGATGAGCGCGACGCGTTTGTGCGAGAGCAGTGCCTGGGTGCCCGGCAGCGAAATCTTTGTCAGGCAGCCGATCAATCCCCGCGGCGCGCCGGCTGCTTCGGCGGCATCTATCATCACTCTGGCCGCGGCGTAGGAACATTTGGCGGCGCTGGGGTGCGGCGCGACCACGATGCCGTTGCGCGCCTTGACCGCGATCAGCAGTTTGTTCATCACCGTGGAGGTCGGGTTGGTGCTGGGAATCAGCCCGGCGATCACCCCAACGGGCCAGGCGATCTCGATCACCCCGCTCTCCCGGCTGCCGCGAATCACGCCAACGGTCTTGACATCTTTGATGCTCTCCCACACGGTTTTGGAGGCGAATTGGTTCTTCAGTTTCTTGTGTTCCGGTACGCCGTAGCCGGTTTCTTCAGCCGCCATGCGTCCCAGACGCTCGGAGGCCAGGTAAGCCGCCTCGGCCATGGCGGCGCACACTCTATCCACCAGTTGCTGGTCGGCGTGCGCCCAGATCTGTTGCGCCCGATACGCCTGCTCGGCCAGATCGCGCGCTTCCTGGATGGAGAGCAAATCCTGGTCGTGGGTCATGACACCCTCCACGGCTCTTTACGGTACACTACCTCGCCTTCCACCACCATGTGGTCGATCACCGCCATGATGACCGCATCCACCGGACTGTTGCGGGTGAGATCGGTCTGCCGCCCGCTGGAGCCATGGGCGGTCAAAACCAGGTCACCGATGCCGGCATCGAGCGTATCCACAGCCACGTAAGGCTTTCCGAACACTTCGCCGCGCTCGTCCGTCTGCCGCAGGATGAGCAGCTTGCGCCCTTCCAGCGCCGGGTCTTTGACCGTGGAGATGGTGGTACCGACAACTTTTGCGATCAGCATCTTGTTTTGCCTCTCAACTCTTGCGGAAGACGATCTCGCCGTCCACTTCCAGATGATCGATCACCGCGTTGATCACCGCGTCCACGGGCGTATCCTTGGTCAGGTAGGTCTGTCGCGCGGCCGAGCCATGGCAGGTGAGCACCAGATCGCCCACGCCGGCATCTACCAGGTCAATGGCGACATAAGGCTTGCCGATCACCTTACCGCTGGGGTCGGTGGCCTTGCAAATCAGCAGCTTTGTGCCCTGAATACGCTCGCTCTTCAGCGTGGCGATCGTCTCGCCGACAACGCGTGCAATCCGCATATGATCTCCGCTCAATAAGCCGAAGCGGTAGCCGCCAGGCTTGTGCCGGCCTTCTCGCCCTGCACGATCTTGACGCCCGCGCTGGCGCCGATACGGGTTGCCCCGGCTTTGACCATGCTGATGGCGTCTTCGTAGGTGCGCACGCCGCCGGACGCCTTGACACCGATCTCTGGACCAACCACGCGGCGCATCAGGGCGATATCTTCCACCGTCGCCCCTCCGCCGGAGAAACCGGTGGAGGTTTTGACGTAATCTGCGCCGGCTTCCTTGGCCAGCAGGCAGGCGGTGACTTTCTCGTCGTGGGTGAGCAGCGCGGTTTCGATGATCACTTTGACCAGCACTCCGGCTGCGTGGGCGACCTGCACCACGCCGCGGAT
Source organism: Anaerolineae bacterium (assembly GCA_003694235.1). Lineage (GTDB taxonomy): Bacteria > Chloroflexota > Anaerolineae > Anaerolineales > UBA11858 > J130. The sequence continues at coordinate 2,002 of RFKO01000321.1, read as the reverse complement.
ATCGCGCGCCACCAGGTCAAAGTCCTTCGCTTTGAGCGCGCCGATATTGATCACCATGTCGATCTCGGTCGCCCCGTCGCGGATGGCAGTCTCGGCCTCGTAGGCTTTGACTTCGGGGGAGGTCGCTCCCAGGGGGAAGCCGATCACCGTGCACACTTTGACATCGCTGCCGCGCAACAGTTCGGCGCATAGTTTGACAAACGCAGGGTTGACGCACACCGAGGCAAAGCCGTACTTGCGCGCCTCGTAGCACAACTGGGCGATCTGGTCATGGGTGGCGTCCGGTTTGAGCAGGGTGTGATCGATCATGCTGGCGATGCTGAGGTCCTGCGGGATGCCTCCCAGCGAGGAGGTCAGCCGCGTCGCTCCGGCGGAGACGGCGCGTCCCACCCGGTCGAAGCAGGTGCGCACGCAGATTCCTTCGGCACATTCCTCGGTGCAATGATCTCCTTCGGGGTGCTGACTGAGGTGCTCCTGTTCTGAGAGGGCGATCAACACCTCGCGGGTGATGATTTCCACCAGTTCTTCCACAAATTTCTGATCAACCATAGTTTCACACTCATTCGAGGGGAGAGATTTTGCTCTCCCGGCGTTCAATCGCCATGATTTTGTTCACGCGGCGGGCATGGCGTCCTCCGCCGAATTCGGTGGTTAAAAAGGTATCCACGATCTGGCGCGCCAGGTTGGGGCCGATCAGGCCGGCGCCCAACGTCAACACGTTGGCGTCATTGTGCTCGCGGCTGTTGACCGCGGTGGCGTGGTCGTAGCACATCGCCGCCCGTACCCCGTGTACCTTGTTGGCCGCCATGCAGCTGCCGATGCCGGCGCCGTCTATGATGATGCCGCGCCAGGCCTGGCCACGGGCCACCATGCGGGCGACAGCGTAGGCGAAATCGGGATAGTCCACCGATTCCGGGCTGTACGTGCCGCAATCTTCCACCCGATAACCTTGCTGTTGCAAATGAGCGATCAGCTCGCCCTTGAGAGCAAACCCGCCATGGTCGGCGCCGATCGCGATCACGCCGCGCGGGGATGCGATAGCCGGCTCGGTGGGCAGGGAAGCGGTCTGTGTGGGGGCCGCCTGTGCGGGTTGCCCGCCCAGCATGCGCTCCACCACGCGGTGTACGATCTCATGCAGTTCGGCGTCCGAAGGCAGGTTTGTCATGGCAGGGGTTATCCAAGGGGTCTCTCTGCGGCCAGCACCGGCAGGCGGCGGAAGGCGGAATCCGCCGGATGGTCGCTCAAACGCAGATGCGCCAGAAAGCGGAAGCGGTCGGCGCGCACCTCGGAGTCCACATATTCGATCACGCGATCGTCGGCCAGCCGGGTCTCGCGATGGAAAACGAAGACCACGGCAGGCGGCTGCAGGGCCAGCAATTCGGCCACCTGCGGAGTGGCCAGTTCGGCCTCGATGACCTGATCGGCATGATGCGGGCGGCAGCCGTACTCATCTGTCAGCACGCGATACAGCGAGCGGTGGGAAAAATCGAATTTCAAAATGTCGGGGCAAAGCTCGTGCGGCAGGTAGGCTCTCTCAATTGCGACCGGACTGTTATCCACCAGGCGGACACGGTGCAAAAACACCACCTCGGCGCCCAGCTGAACCTGCAAGCGACGCGCCAGAAACGGGTCGGCGCTGAGGATGCTGGCCTCCAGCACGCGGCTGGTCACCTGACGCTGGTATTGCGCCATCTCGTCGCTCAAGCCGTACAAAACCTGAGCGGTTTTATCCAGTCGCGAGTCCACCACAAAAGTACCCACCCCGGCCACCGTTTTGACCACGCCCAGGCGGTTTAATTCCTGCAAGGCGCGACGGACGGTGTTGCGCCCCACGGCGTATTGTTCGCATAAAGCGCTCTCCGATGGCAGGCGCTGATTGGGCTGCCATCGGCCGGCGCGTATCTGCTCCAGAATGGTTTCGACCAACGCCTGATAAAGGGGTTTGGCCGGGGAATCGGTGTGCATGGGGAGTCTCCAGGCGGCCCGACCTGTACCAACAGGT
>RFKO01000320.1 GCA_003694235.1 Anaerolineae bacterium | reverse complement strand
TGGGGCGGCCTGGAAGCGCACGGCGACGAGTTCTATGACGCCTTCCGTCAGGTGCTCGACGCCGCCGGCGTCTCCCCCGCCGACTTCCTGGGCGAGTAAGTCTCATCCACAATCCATAAAGAACAGTGTAGAATCCCGGTGTGAGGGGAAATTCCCCTCACACCGATTTCTTGTCCCATAGGAGCACATCGTGAGCGACCAACCTCTCATGCCCTCCGGCCCGATCGAAATCGAGGAGAACGGCCTGAAGTTCAGCAAGCGGCTGAACGAATTTCCCTGGTGGTTCGTGGCCATGATTTTGATCGCCGTGTGGGTGTTCGTCATCATCTTCACCCGCCCCAGTTACAACGAAGCCTTCAACTTCATCATCGCCGGTCTTTCCATCACCATCCAGACTTCGTTGATCTCTTACGGCATCGCACTGATTTTCGGTCTCATTGCGGGTTTAGGCAGGCTTTCCCGCAACATCTTTTTCAACAATCTGGCGCGCCTGTACATCGAGCTGGTGCGCGGCATCCCCATGCTGGTGCTGATTTTCTTCATTGCCCTGGTCGGCGTTCCCACCGTGGTGGATGGGCTGAACAGCCTGGGGGAATGGCTGACGGCCAGAGGAATAGGCGCGGCCGGCGACCTGCTGACGGCGTTCAACAACCAGAACATCAGCATGAACGCGCGCGCCATCGTTGCGCTGGCAGTAACCTACGGCGCGTATCTGGCGGAAATTTTCCGCGCCGGCATTCAGTCCATCGAAAAAGGGCAAATGGAGGCCGCCCGCTCGCTGGGGATGAGTTATGCCCAGGCGATGCGTTACGTCATCCTGCCGCAGGCGGTGCGCAACGTGCTCCCCGCGCTGGGGAATGACTTCGTCGCGATGGTCAAAGATTCCTCGCTGGTTTCGGTGCTGGCCGTGCGCGACATCACTCAGGTCTCGCGCCTGTACGCCGGCAGCACTTTCCGCTTCCGCGAGGCTTATGTCACCCTCTCAATTCTCTACCTGACCATGACGGTTTTGCTCTCGCTGGCCGTGCAGGCCGTAGAAAGGCGGTTACGAGCCGATGAATGAAACCCCCGAACGAGACAACATCATCGTTGTCAAGAATTTATACAAATACTTCGGAAAAGTCAAAGCGGTTGACGGCGTCAGCCTGACGGTAGAACGGGGCAAGGTGGTGGTGATCATCGGCCCCAGCGGGTCGGGGAAATCCACCCTGCTCCGCTGCATCAACCATCTGGAAGTACCAACCAGCGGCGAAATCTGGATTGACGGGGTGAAGATGAGCGAAGACCATCACCTGATCAACGCCATGCGCGCCGAGATCGGCATGGTTTTTCAGCTCTTCAATCTCTTCCCCCACCTCACCGCGCTGGAAAACATCACCCTGGCCCAACGCGTGGTGCGCGGCCGCAGCAAAGAAGAAGCCGAAGAAATCGCCATGGAACAGCTGCGCCGCGTCGGTATCCCTGAAAAAGCCAACGCCTACCCGCGCAAACTGTCCGGGGGGCAGCAACAGCGTGTGGCCATCGCCCGCGCCCTGGCGATGAACCCTAAAATCATGCTGTTCGACGAGCCAACCAGCGCCCTCGACCCCGAAATGATTAAAGAAGTGCTGGATGTGATGCTCGATCTGGCTGCCGAGGGCATGACCATGGTATGCGTGACGCACGAGATGGGGTTTGCTCGCTCCGCTGCCGATGAGATCATCTTCATGGATCAGGGCAAAATTGTAGAGCACACCACCCCCGACGGTCTATTCAACAACCCCCAGCACGAACGCACCAAGCTATTCCTCTCCCAGATCCTGCAACACTGAAGGCGCGACAGAAATGCAAAAAGCCGCCAAAAGGCGGCTTTTCTGGTGCGCTGGGCGGGGGTCGAACCCGCACGCCCCAATGGGCACATGGCCCTCAACCATGCCTGTCTGCCAGTTCCAGCACCAGCGCACAAGCATCCGTATTATAATCAGGGGGTTGTAATTGTCAAGAAGCACGTGACGAAGGAGAGTGCCATGCGTATCGTACTCGACGCCATGGGCAGTGATAACTGCCCTGCCCCGGAGGTCGAAGGCGCCATCCAGGCCGCCATGGATTTTGATATCGAACTCACGCTGGTCGGCGATGCAGCGCGCGTCCAGCCCTTGCTGGAACAACACACTCCCCTGCCAGCCAATCTGTCCCTTACACACGCTCCCGACACCATCACCATGGAGGATAAAGGATTGAAGCTGGCGCTCAAAGCCAAGAAAAAAAATTCCAGGACCTCCATGGCCGTTGGCATGGACATGCTTAAAAACGGGACGGCAGACGCTTTTGTAACCGCCGGAAACACGGGAGGAGCGCTGACCACCGCTTATTTCCGCCTGGGCGTGATCGAAGGCGTGGAGCGCCCAGCCCTGAGCGCGCTCGTACCGGTACGCGGGGGCTTTTGCGCCGTTCTGGACATCGGCGCTAATCCAGATTGCAAACCTGAACATCTGCTTCAGTTCGCCGTGATGGGCAGCATTTACGCCCAAAGCGCTTTGGGGATTGACAACCCCCGCATCGGTCTGCTTTCCAACGGCGAGGAAGCCGGCAAAGGAAACGAGCTGGTGCGAGAAACCTATCCTTTGCTCGAGGCCAGCGGGCTGAACTTCTACGGCAACATCGAAGGCAAGGAACTGTTCGGCGGAGAGGTGGATGTCGCCGTGACCGATGGTTTCACCGGCAACGTGCTGATCAAATCCAGCGAAGCGGTCGCCAAATTGCTGGTGGACATGCTCCGAGAATCGCTGATGGGGAGTCTGCGCACCAAACTGGGCGCGCTGGCCGCCAAACCGGCATTCGATGAACTCAAACGGATGCTCAATCCCGACGAAATCGGTGCCGCCCCGCTGC
>RFKO01000319.1 GCA_003694235.1 Anaerolineae bacterium | reverse complement strand
TGATCACCGCCGCGCTGACGGTTATCCCCGCGCCGACGGCGACCCCCATCCCGCCAACGCAGCCCCTTCCTACGCCCACCCCGGCGGTCGATGTGCCGGCTGCACCGGGGGAGGGAGTGTTGTTCGTCGGCGGTTATGTGCAGATCAGCGGCACGGGCGGGGACGGGCTGAACCTGCGCGCCGGGCCTGGTCTGAGCTTTGACCCGCTTTACCTCGGGCTGGAGGCCGAGGTTTTCAAAGTGATCGAAGGGCCGGTGCAGGCAGATGGATACACCTGGTGGCATTTGCAATCCCCCTCCGATGCTGCGGTGGACGGCTGGGGAGTGGCGAACTACCTCGCCCCTGTGGAAAGCCCCTGAGAGGGCGATGTCTTATTGGAGGCAAGCGCGTTATGGAACAAAAACCTGCCGGTATTCGCGTGGATACCTCTGCCCGTCGGTTGAGCATTCGCTGGAGCGATGGGCATGAGAGCGTGTATTCTTTCACATTTTTGAGGGATGCCTGCCCGTGTGCCGAGTGTCGCGGCGGGCATGAGAACATGGGCGTTTTGCCGGATGCGGAGGTCTATCAGCGGCCGGAAGAAGAAAGCCCCCGCACGCAACTGCAGGATGTGCAGCCGGTGGGGGGCTATGCCATCAACCTGGCATGGGGGGATGGACACAATTTTGGAATCTACAACTGGGATTACCTGCGCGCCATCTGTCCTTGTGAGGCGTGTCGAGGAGGGGGATGATCAGTCCAGGTGATCGCGCAGATTGTGTTCTACTGCGTAAGCGGCGGCTTCGGCGCGGTTGCTGACGTTGAGTTTGGAGAGAATGCTGCTGACGTAATTGCGCACCGTGCCTTCGCCCAGGTATAACTCCTTGGCGATTTCACGGTTGGTTTTGCCTTCCGAAACCAGCAGCAGCACGTGTTTTTCCTGCTGGGTGAGATGAGCGAAAGCCGAGGCTTCTTCTTCCTTGCTGGCGCGGCGCACTTCCTGGAAAATGCGCTGAGTGACGGCCGGGTCGAGCAAGGCTTCGCCGCGCCCCACCGCTTCCAGGGCGCGCACCAGGTCATCGCTGCCGATTTGTTTGAGCACATACCCTGAGGCGCCGGCGCGAATCGCCGAGAACAGCATTTCGTCCTCGGCGTAAGATGTCAGCATGATCACATGCGTGTCGGGATATTTCTCGGTGATTTTCTCACAGGCCTCGATGCCAGAACTCCCCGGCAGGCGGATATCCATCACCACTACATCGGGGCGGTATTGCTCAACCAGGCGGAGCGCTTCTTTGGCCGTGCCGGCTTCGCCCACTACTTCAAACTGGGGATGGCGTTCCAGCAGTGCTTTCAGGCCCAGACGGACAACTTCGTGGTCATCTACCAGTATGATGCGCTGTTTGCTCATGCTACTCTCCTTGGTAGGAGAGTATAGCCCAGAGTGGTTTGGGTGACAAGTCAATATGGACTTTTTTAATCGTCTTTCTGTGCCCCGTTTTTACGGTTATCGGTAACGTAAAAACCGCTGCCTTTGAAGAGGATGCCCGGCGCGCTGAACAGGCGGCGCGTCTCCCGGTGCCCCTTTGGGCAGGTGACGCTTTCATCCGCTCTGGAGAATGGCAACCGTGCTTCGAAGCGAGTGTGGCATTGATCGCACTGAAATTCGTAGACAGGCATGACGTTCACTCCTTGCGTAGCAATGGGGTAGCGAGGGCGTCCCTCGCTACCCCAGCGCGTTATTTGACTTTGATCTCGATCTTGCGGGTTTGCACCTCTTCGGCTTTCGGGATGGTCAGCGTGAGCACGCCGTTCTTGTAGGTGGCTTTGGCCTTGTCCGCGTTCACGCGCGTGGGCAGGGTGATCAGGCGCTCGAACGAACCAAACTGCCGCTCGCGCAGGTGATAAGTGGCGTTCTTGCTCTCCTCTTCCTGTTCAATCTGGCCGCGCAGCGAGAGCGTGTTGCCGGTGATCGAGACGTCGATGTCTTTGGGATCCATACCGGGGATAGCGGCCTTCACCACCACATCCTTGTCCGTCTGGTAAACATCCACCAGCGGCGTGCCCCAGAAATCGCTGAAGATGGATTGCGAGACCATGTTGTGGAACAGCTGATCCATCGCCTGGCGGAAATCCATCAGATCGCGCAGAGGGTTGAACGGAACCAGGTTGCTCATCGCTCTACCTCCTTTCTTCCAGAATTCCGCGCGGCGCGTCGAAACGCGCCGGTTTGCCTGTTGCGTTGTGAATATAGAACAGCGGTGTTAGACCGGCGTTAGAGGGAGGTTAATCTTCTGTCGGAAAGCGGTCAGGATGGTTTTTCGCGGCGGAAATCCACAAAGCGGTAACCCACGCCGCGCTCGGTCAGAATGTATTTGGGGTTGGATGGGTCTTCTTCAATTTTGTTGCGCAGGTAGTTGATGTACAGGCGGACATAGTGCGGCTCGTCGCGGTACTCATAGCCCCAGACTTTGGTCAGGATTTGCTCGTGGGTGAGCACCCAGCCGGCGTTCTGAACCAGGTGGTAGAGCAGGCGGTATTCGGTAGGGCGTAACTGCACCAGTTTGCCGTCCACCCACACCTCGCGCCGGTTGAAATCGAGTTTCAGGCGGTCATCCACTTCGATGACCTGTTGCGAGCCGCCCAGCGCGCTTTCGAAGCGCCGCAGCACGGCGCGCACCCGGCTGACCAGTTCGCGCGGGCTGAAGGGCTTGGTGACGTAATCGTCGGCGCCCAGCTCCAGGCCGCGCACGCGGTCGTCCTCCTCGCCCTTGGCCGTCAGCATGATCACCGGTACGTTGCTGAACTCGCGGATGGTTTTGAGCACCTGGAAGCCGTCCATGTCCGGCAGCATTACGTCCAGCAACACCAGGCTGGGCAGGGCGGTGCGCACCTGATCCAGCGCCTCTTTGCCGTTGTAAGCCGCAACCACCTGGAATCCATCGTGCTCCAGGTTGAGGCGGATGAAGCGCACCATGCGCTTTTCGTCATCCACAACCAGGATGGTGTACCCTTCGAATTGATTTTTGGTCATGGTTATTCTCTCACGAAGCCGATGATCTCCTCCTCGGCCTGGCC
>RFKO01000318.1 GCA_003694235.1 Anaerolineae bacterium | reverse complement strand
TAAGCGCTTCATGGGACAAGAGAAGGTAACTGGTATTTGGGTAATTGGGTAACTGGGGAACGAGTCACCCAGTCACCCAGTCCCCCAGTCACCCAATCAACCATTTTCCTACGCCGCCACCGTGCCGATCAGGTACAGCGCCGGGTAGAAGAAAATCCAGACCACATCCACAAAGTGCCAGTACACGGCGGCGGCCTCCACCTGCCAGTGCTTCTCGGCGGAGTACAAACCCTTGCGGCCATTGCGGTACACAATCGCCAGGAAGACCACGCCGGTGAGCACGTGGAAGGCGTGCATGCCGGTCATCATGTAGAACACCGCGCCGACCGCGCCGTCCGCCGGGCCGAAGGGAGCCAGCCGCCATTCCACACCCAGCACACCGGCCAGGAAGCTGATGCCCAGCAGCATGGTGATCAGCGTGCCGCGCAGAAAGGTTTTCTCATCCCCGTGGGCGATGGCCGTCTCGGCGCGGTTCATGAAGAAACTGCTGACCAGCAGCACGCTGGTGACGATCAGACCCAGCGTCTGATCCAGATGCGGGCGCGTGTAGCCCAACAGATAAAAGCGCGTCACCAGCAAGCCGGCGAACACAAAACTATCCGAAAGAATGAACAGCCACAAACCAATGCGGTTGGTCTGGGTTTTGTAAGCGTAACTCGAGCGCGCTTCGACATTAGTGCTCATGACCTTCACCTCCAGCGAACACCTTGGGCAGGTGCATGTAATGCTCCATGACAAACCAGGCTTTATTCAACGCAATCAGCCAGAATATCGCCCACCACGGAGCGCCTGTGCGGGCCAGCCAGAACTCACCAAGGGTGAGAACCGCCAGCAGGATAAACACAAAGACGCCGATTCGATAAGCCTTTTGCCTTTTCTCTTCCATCAGTCACAACTCCAGTCTTCATCAAAGCTCAATCTGCAGCAGCCGTCTGACCTGTCTCGAAAGTCAGATACGGCGCATCTTCAAGACCGTAATCATAGGGTTCACCCACCACCACAAAGGGATGATCGGCGTAGTTGTGCGCCGGGATGGGCGAAGGCAGCTGAAATTCCGGCGAGCGGGAACCCCAGGGGTTGGCCTGCGCCGGTTCGCCCTTGCGAATGCTCTGCACCAGATTGAACACGAAGATCACCATAGCGATGAAAATCGTGAATCCGGCGATGGTAATCCACAGGTGGGTGGGCTGGACACCCAGAGCCGGGTCATAATCCGCGATGCGCCGGCGCATTCCCAGCAAACCGGCACGCATCTGCCCCAGCGACTGCACGTAGAACGCCAGCAGCATCAGCCAGAAGTGCAGTTTCCCCAATTTTTCGCTGTACATCTTGCCGGTGATCTTGGGGAACCAGTAGTAAATGGCCGCCACGAAGGGGAACACAAAACCGCCGAACATGGTGGCATGGAAGTGCCCCACGATCCAGTAGGTGTCATGCAGATACAGGTCGGTGGCCACCGTGGCATTGGGGGGGCCGCTCAAACCGCCCAGCAGGAAGATGGAGATCGCTCCCAGCGTGAAGAGCATGGGCGTCTCGAAGGACATGCGGCCGCGCCACATCGTGCCCACCCAGCTGAAGAACTTCACGCCGGTCGGCACCGCCACCAGCATGGTGCTGTACATAAAGGGCACCCGCAGGTACTCTTCCATGCCGGAGGTGAACATGTGATGCGCCCAGACGAAGAAGCCCACCAGGGCGATGCCCAGCGAGGACATGGCAATCCACTTGTAGCCGAACAGCGGCTTGCGCGCGAAAACCGGCAGCAACTCACTGATGATACCCAACCCCGGCAGGATGAACACGTACACCGCCGGATGCGAGTAGAACCAGAACAGGTGCTGGAAAAGAATCACGTTGCCGCCCTTGTCCGGGTCGAAGAACCCCATACCAAACAGGCGCTGGAAGGAAACCATCTGGAAGGACAGGCCGATCAACTGCGTGGCGGTCAGGCCAATCAGCGCGGTGGCCACAGCCGCCCACACGAAAATCGGCATACGCCAGTAGTTCATCCCCGGCGCGCGCAGGCGGATGGTGGTGACAATGATGTTCAACGACCCGAGGATGGAGGAGAAGCCGATAAAGTACACACCCCAGAAGAACATCTGCATCCCCAGAGGAGCGCGGGCGCTCAGGGGCGGATATCCCGTCCAACCGGTGTCGAAGCCTCCCAGGAACAAGCTGGAGACCACGAGCAGGGCCGCCGGAACGTTGATCCAGTATGCAAAAGCGTTCAGGCGCGGGAAAGCCATGTCGCTGGCGCCAATCAACAAGGGGACGAGATAGTTCGACATCGCGCCAACGCCCAACAAGATGCCGGCGATCATCACGATGCCGTGCAAGCCGATCAAGGTGTTGAAGAAATCCAGATCAACAAACTGCAATCCGGCCTGTGCCAGTTCGGTGCGGAAGATCATGGCAAACGTGCCGGCGATGCCCACGACAAGGATCGAGGTCACGCCGTACTGAATGCCGATCACCTTGTGATCGTAAGAGATGTTGAGGTACCTGGCCCAGGTGGGGAGCGACGGGTCGGGGTCATGGTGGTCCGAGACCGGCTCGCCAAAGGCCATTTTGTACCAGTCCGAAAACACCCCTGCGCCGATCAGGAAAAAGAGCACACTCAGGATGGCTCCAAACACCCAGGCGGGTTCAGCCTTCCAGGCCGGCAGCCCCATCAGCAAACGCACCAGGGTCACCACACCCATGCCGACCAGCATACCGATCACCTGGAAGACGATCCCCCGCACCAGGCTCAGGGAAAAAATGTTTACGCGTTTGGTCTCGCTCATAATGAACTTCCTTTCATGATCTTCTCCAGACTCACTCGCCTGTTCCCAGACTCTTGATGAAGGCGATCACATCATCGATCTGTTCAGGCGTCATGCTTTGTCCAATAGGCGGCATCACCACATTCTCGAAGCCCTGCACGATCTTGGCCTGCGGATCGAGGATGGACTCGCGCAGATACGCCTCGTCCGCCACAACCACACTCCCGTCCGCCAGGGTAACTTCTTCCCCATAGAGGCCCTTCCAGCTGGGCCCAACCAGCGGGCTGCCGTCGGTGGTATGGCAGGCGACACAGCCGAATTGCTGATACCACTCCGCCCCGCGCTCTTCCGCCGAGCCGCCGGGCCCCTGCAGCTTTTCCTGCACCCATTGGTCGAAGGCATCCGGCTCCATCACGATCACATCGGCCAGCATGTAAGCGTGCCGGGTGCCGCACAACTCCGCACAGCGCACCTTGAAGGTACCTGTCTTGGTAGGAGTCAGGCGCAACTCACGCTCCATCCCCTCCCCCGGCAGAGCATCCTGCTTGACGCGAAATTCGGGGATCCAGAAGGAGTGAATCACATCCAGCGACTTGGTCAAAATCAACGTCTGCCGGTTGGCCGGCAGGCGCAATTCATCCGAACTGAAGCCGTAATCGGTGTAATCGAAGCGCCACGACCATTGCTGGCCGACAGCGGTGACGTTGTAAGCATTGGGGTCGGCGCGCCGGGTTTCGGCCAGGGCGATCGCCCCCAGGTAGGCGAAATACAACACCGTCGCCAGCGGCAGGATCGTCCACACGATCTCCAGCGGTGTGTTGCCCTCGAAGTGATCGCCGTACTCATCGTCCTCCCTGCGGCGGAAGACCACGATGCTGTACAGCATGAAGCCGACGATCAACGAGAACAGGAAGGATATAGCCCAGATATGCTTGTGGAACAACTGGTCGATAAACGTCCCCTGGATACTGGCCAGCTGGGGCATCAACGTCATGTTGCTCAGCCCCGTTCCCACCAGAACGGTGAGAAGGGCCACAAGTAAGATAACGGTGATATAGTGCTTCACGAGAATCTCCTTTCTCCAAACCGAAGTTTTCTTTATCAGTGCTCGGCGGTTACGTCTTCTTCTGCTGTCCCTGGCAGTTCGATATGAAGCCATTCCTCGATGCGAGAGACGGGCACCGTCTGACGCGCGTAGACCGTTGCGACTTTCCCCGCAACGCCTTCGCCCAAAGAGAGCACGACCACGCGCACGTCTTGCGGAGCCGAGAAGAAGGTCTTAAGCAGTTCAGCCAGATCAATGGTTGCATAATCATGATCGACAATCACCACATCGGGGGATTGCTGGTGAAACGCCGCAATGGCTTCGGCGGTGCTTTGCACCACACCCACCACGCGAACATTCCTTTCCCATCGCTGCTCCAGCAGATTACGCAAACCTTCTCCGAACAACGCATGGCCAGAGGCAATCAAAATTCGTTGAGGTGGCGTGAATGTGGCCTTGTTCATCGCATAAACTTTACCCCTTTCCTACGCGGAAGTCAGTCACCCGCGCCTCACCCCATAGGGTGATTTTTTAATCACCCATTCATCTGACCAGAATCACTCAGCAAAACCTTTAAAAGATGATTAAATTTCTCTGCTATTCCCCCTCCCAAGAAAGGAGAAGCGCCAAATGAAGAGGTTAAGTTCCCTGTTTCTCGTTGGAGGGTTGTTGATTCTGGCCGCTGCATTGATCTCCGGTTGTGAGGCGCCTGCCACCCTCACGGTAGTCCCTTCGCCCACGCCAGAGAGCACAGCGACGCCGGAGGCCACATCCCCTCCACAACAAGAAGAAGCCGCCATCCCTGGCGCGGCTGCCAAAGCCGTCGATCTGATCGCCGCGTGGGTGGAGGCCGGTGCGCCGGAGAGTGAGCCGTTCAACTATACAGGCATTGACGGCAACACCTACCAGGGCACCTATGCGGAAGACATTCAGCCGCTCTTCACCCAGGCCAACGTATGGTTCGATGGCTCACCGCCCTGCTCCAGCTGCCACTTCGCCAACGCGGAGAACTCCTACCATGAGATGGACCTGAGCTCGCATCAGGGCATGATGAGCGGGGCAGATGCCCTCTCCAGTCCGCCTGGTGTTCCCATCCTCGGCCAGTCTGAAGTCGGGGCCACCGATTTCAACTGGGATGCCTCCAAGCTCAAGGCCCGCCTGCGCAACAACCGCATGCCCCCTGGCTGGGAGTTCGACATCACCGAAGCCAACCGCGACGGCCCTTGCGTGAACGTCACTCCGGACGGCGTGGAAGTG
>RFKO01000317.1 GCA_003694235.1 Anaerolineae bacterium | reverse complement strand
GTGCAAAAAGGGGTGAACGTGACCATCGCGCCGAGCAACTTCCCACCCAACGATACCTTTTGGGTGCGCATGAACTGGATGGGCACCAAGGGGATTGCCGGGGAGATCGTCGCCACGGTCACCACCGACGCCAGCGGCAACCTGTCCAGCAAGACGTACAACATCCCGTCCTGGCTGGCCGGCGCCACGCAGATCGCCATCCGCCTGGAAAGTCCGTATAGCGGTTACTACGCCTACAACTGGTTCTGGAACAACACCACAGGCGGCAGCTCGGGGACGACGCCGCCTTCAGGATACGTGGGCTATCCAACCTTCGCCATCGCCGCGGTGACGCAAAACACCAACGTGACCATCGCGCCGAGCAACTTCCCACCCAACGATACCTTTTGGGTGCGCATGAACTGGATGCACACCCAGGGGATTGCCGGGGAGATCGTCGCCACCGTCACCACCGACGCCAGCGGCAACCTGTCCAGCAAGACCTACAACATCCCGTCCTGGCTGGCCGGCGCCACGCAGATCGCCATCCGCCTGGAAAGTCCGCATAGCGGTTACTACGCCTACAACTGGTTCTGGAACAACACCACACCGTAGATTCAGGGACGGGCGCGCTTTTCCAACCAGGCCCGGATTCGCGCGGGCGTCCAGGCGTTGAGCACGTGAGACGGTTCAAGCCAGGCGCGCCGCGCCACGGCAACGCCAAAATGCGCCAGGTCGAAGTCTTGCGGGGCGTGCGCGTCGGTGTTGATGCTCAGCAGGATGCCCATCTCTGCCGCCCGACGGGCATAGATGTCCTCCAGGTCGAGACGGCTGGGATGGGCGTTGATCTCCAGCGCCACGCCGCTCTCGGCAGCCGCCTGTAACACCGCCTCCATATCCAGGTCGGCGCCCTCGCGGTCGGGCAGCAGACGCCCGCTGGGATGGCCGATGATGTCCACATGGGGGTTGCGGATGGCGTTCAACAGGCGGCGGGTGATTTTCTCCCGCGGCTGGCTCAGGCTGGTGTGCAGCGAAGCCACCACCACATCCAGGCCGGCCAGCACCTCCTCGGAGTAATCCAGCGAACCGTCGGCCTTGATCTCCACCTCCGCTCCCTGCAACAGCAGGATGGCATCCCCCAGTTCAGCCTGCACGCTCTGAATTTCGGCGCGCTGCGCCCTCAGCCGCTCCGGCGTGAGGCCGTTGGCGATGCCCAGACTCTGCGAGTGGTCGGTGATGGCGAGAACCTGCAGGCCGCGTTCGATGGCCGCCTGTGCCATCTGACGGATGCTCGCCCTCCCGTCGCTCCAGGTCGAATGACAATGCAATTCGGCCCGCAGATGACGAACCTCGATCAGAGCAGGCAGTTTCCCCTCTCGCGCCGCCTGGATTTCGCCGCGATCTTCGCGCATCTCTGGGGGAATCCAGGACATCCCCAGGATACGATAGACTTCTTCCTCGCGGGAGCACAGGATCTCGGTATCGTCTTCCAACCGTTTCAGCGCCTGCTCGGAGAGGGAGTACCCCTGCCTGAGCGCCAGTTCGCGCAAGCGCACGTTGTGGTCCTTGCTGCCGGTGGCATATTGCAGCGCCGTGCCAAAGCGCTCCGGCGGATGCACCCACAACTGGGCGCGCAGCCCGTTGGCGAACTCCACACTCGCTTTGGTCGTCCCCTGGCCGAGGATTTCGACCACATCCGGGCGGCTGGTGAAAGCCCGGATCACCGCGGCCGAATCGGCGGCTGCCGCCAGCAGGTCAAGATCACCCACCGTAGCGCGCATCCGGCGCAGGCTCCCCGCCGCCTCGGCGGCCTGCACGCCCGGCAGCGCCCGCAGGAAAATCAGCAAGTCCTGAGCAAACGGCCAGGCCACCCCCAAGGGGATACGACCGCTGCGCCGCGCCAGCGCCTCGATGCCGCGCAGTATCCGCGCCTCCGATTTTGCTCCCATCCCAGGGAGGGCGCGTAGCCGCCCCGCTTCAGCCGCGGCGCGCAGTTCATCTATCGTGGTGATGCCCAGTTCGCGCCAGAACAACCCCACTTTTTTCGGCCCCAGACCGGGAATTTTGAGCATCTCCGCCAGCGTGAGCGGAACTTCCTCCGCCAGGCGATTGAGAAAATCCAGTTCACCGGTGCGCAGAAGCTCGTCTATCTTCTCGGCAATCGCTTTGCCAACGCCGGGGATGGCGGTCAGTTCTCCCTGCTGCCATACCTGACGCACATCGCGCCCCAGCGCGGTCAGCGCATCGGCGGCCTTGCGGTAGGCCAGGATTTTGTAAATGACCTCGCCTTTGATTTCCAACAGATCGGCGATCAGGCGCAGCGCATCGGCAATCGCCTGGTTGGTCGGACGAACGCTGATTTTGGGCATCAGGGGCTCCGTTTCCTCAACCCCAGCAGAATGACGACGAGCAGGATGGTCAGCGAGGTCAGCACGGCGCCAACCACAACCGGTTCGCGCTGCGGGGAGATCACCAGCGGCGTGGGGGACAATGTGGGGGAGGGCACAATGGTCGCCAGGGGCGGCAGCGTGGGTAGCGGTGTAGGGCTCTGTGGTTTCGGCGTGGGCGTGATCGAAGGAGTGGCCGTGGGCGGCTCAGGAGACGCAGTGACAGTGACGGTCGGCGTGTAGGATGGACGGATGATAATCTCGTCGCCGGGGTAGATCACGCTGTCCAGCGTCAGGTTGTTGAGTTTGAGCACTTCGTTCAGATCGGCGCCATAGGTGTTGACGATGCCGATCAGCGACTGGCCGTAACCCACGATGTGGATCAACGCGCCGTCCTCGCGCGGGGTGGACTTGATGAAAGGATCAACCGGATTGGGGTTGGGCGGGGGTGCGGCGACGGTGGGAGCCGCCGCGTTGTTGCCGCCGCCGGACGTCGTTCCCGCGGCGGGCGCCCCGCTGTAGTAACCTGCGTCCACGGTGTAGTACACATAATCGCCGGCCACGCCCGTGCCGGCGCCGATGTACACTGCGTTGGGATTGAGCATGGTGTAGAGATGCAGTTCATCCTGCCAATAATTGTAGATGGCCTCCTGAATGGTCAGGTTGTAGCCGCCGGCGATGTTCTCAGAGATGAAGACTTTGGCCCCGCCGCCGAAGCCGTAGGCCATGGCGCGGTCAACCGGCCGAGAGCCGCCCGGCCCATAGTGCGTCACCTGGCGGATGGAAGCCATGTAATCGCTGTGCGCCTGCGCCGCGGCCATCAACGCCGCGTCGATGGTCAGCGGCCCCATGCCGCGGGTGGCGCGAAATTCGTTGACCGCAGCCACCACCGCGTAGGGATCGTCGGCCTGGGGGGCGCGCGGCGGCGTCAGCGCCAGCGAGAACAACACCAGCGGTATCAGGATGAGGAAGGGGGTCAACCTTTTCATTTCAACAGCCCCAGAGCGGGGAGCGGCGACCCTCATCCATCGTCCACCAGCGCAACCTCACATCAACGCTCCCTGCAACAGCAAGCCCATCACCACGCCCAGCCCAATGCCTGCCAGAATATCGCTCAGGTAATGTACGCCCATGGCAACGCGCGCCAGCGCCACCAGCGGCGCCCACACGGTCAGCGCCACTCCAAACCAGGGCGGGCCGAGCGCCAGCCCCATCACGGCCAGCATAAAGGCGCGCGCTGCATGACCGGAGGGGAAGGAGTGCGGGTCGGTGCTGCGGTAGATATTTCCCCACTCCCCTTCCGGTCGCCGTCGGCGCACCGTGAACTTGATGACCAGCACAACGACCGCGGTAATCAGAATGGCCTGGACGAGCGTCAGGGCGCGCGCTTTCCAGGCAGGGTCGCCAAACCACCACACCAGCCCCAGGGCAGCCAGACAAAACCAGGAATCGCCGGAGTGAGCGAAGAAAGCCGCCGCCCGGCGCAGCCATCCGCTCTCCTCGGCCAGACGCAGGCGGCTAGAGAGATCGGCATCCCATTGCAGCAGGTTTTCCAGTTTCATGCCGCGGCGCGAGCCTCCAGATCGGCGCGCAGGATTTCGTACTGGTGAGGCTTGTCCACATCCATGGCAGCCTCGGCGTACGGCCAGATGATAGCGCGGCCGGTGATGTTCAAACGGCG
>RFKO01000316.1 GCA_003694235.1 Anaerolineae bacterium | reverse complement strand
TCCCGGCCCACCAGTTGGCATCCGCCAGGCAAAGTTGATCCCCGGCGGTCAGCAGCAGGTCTTGAATCAGATGGCGCGTTTCCAGGCGCGTTTCACCCAGACGGCGCGGCTTCTTCGGGTTCTTGAGAGAGAGCGTCACCAGGATGGCCTGGGCGTTCTGGCGGTCGGTGGACAGCAGGGTGATCTGATCGCTGTGCAGGCGCATATCCAGGCTTTCCGGCAGGTCGTACTCCCCGGTCACCGCCAGGCTTTGCATATCCACCACCCGCAGGCCGTTGCGCGTCAGCGCCAACAGATGGTCCTCATAGATCGCCAGATGCAGCACGGGCGCGTCCAGGATGGTTTCGTCCACGCGCCGGGGATGGGCCGGGTCGCTGACATCCAGCAGGCTGAGGGATTCGTTCTCCCCCAGGAAAACGTGCTCGCCGGAGACCGCCAGCGGCCACCAGCGCGCCTCCGCGCTGACCAGACCGCCGCCCGCACCCCCCAGGTGGGCAGCCGGAGATAGAGGCTGACCGCCCCCGCAGGCGGCCAGCATGAGCGCAAACGTGAACAGCGCCAATGCGAGGGGATGTGTTCGAATCACGATATGCCTTCTGATAGCACTCGCGCAGTTGGAAGACATCGAACCGCGGAGTCTGCCTCGAATGAAATTTTACATCAATCCCGGTAGGTCAGATCGGCGATCCGGCCCTATGGCAATAGTCTCTTCGTGAATTCGTGTGGTAAAGACCTCCGAGATTTCCGCCAAGAGCCGCTCTGGGAAGCACAATCGCCTGCACATGCCGCTCCGCGCCTGCAAAATCTCAGATGTCTGACCGGTCCACCCCACACCCTGGCAATATTGGTGCTCCAGCCTATTTGTTGAACGCAATGCCTCCCACCAGGGCGTCCAGCAACGAGAGCGAGGGGGTAAACTCATCGGGCGGCAGCGCGGCCAGTTGTTGGAGAGCGTTCTGGTTGAAGTCGTCCATCGCCTGAGGGTCATCCGCTGGCGGCGGGGTCAGCGCCTGGGGGTCAGCGTGGCGGCCGGGTCGCTGCTGGAGGGCAGGAAGGGGGCGGTGATGGGGAAAGTGACATAGAGGGCGTATTCTCCGTCGGCGGTGTAGCCGCGGAAGATATAGCGCAGCATCTCGTTGTTGGCGAACCAGCCGTTCTGGCCATGCATCTCCAGCGTGCGCCGCCCCTGGATGTTCTCGAAATCCAGCAATTCCGCCGGGGTCTCGAAGATCACCGCGGCGTTGTAGGCCATCGGCGGGAAGAGGAAATCGCCCAATGCGGCGCGAATGGCTTTTACGGGGTAGATGTCCACGCAGCCGCTCCGGCAGTTGTCCTCCGGGGAAACGCCAAAACGGATGAAGGGCACGCTCTCCGTCTGGCCTATGGGGCTGTATGCGGCCTCGAAACCCTGCAAGGTGAGGCCCAGGCGGGGGGGGAACGAAAAGCTGGACGTCCCCATACTCGCCGATCTGCCCCCGCTCGATCTGCACCCAGACCTCCAGGCGGCCGCTTGCATCCAGGGCGTGGATGTCCAGAGTCAGCAGAACGTCCTGGTAACGCCAGACCCGCTGGGTGCCGGGATCGGCCTCGGGCTGCGGCACCCAGCCGCGGGTTTCCAGCCAATCCCTGTAAAAGGTGAAAATCTGGCCCTCGTCCCAGGCGGTCGTAAAAGCCAGGTCAACCCCCTCGACCACGGGCACTACTTCGGCGTCATCCGGCAGCGGGAAAGTCTCCCAGAAGGCGGATTCATCGAAGGGCGGCGGCATGGGCGTGGGGGTCTGCGGCGCGGGCGTCGGGGTGATGGTCACGTTGGGGAAGCAGCAAGGCTCCGGCTGCAGAGGGTCGAAGGTCGCCGTGGGTGAGGCGCAACAAACGGGTGTGAGCAGGGCACGAAGAAAGAGGAAAGCGACCCCGCAAAATACCACAACGACCAGAATGCCAAGGGTGAGAAGGATGCGTTTTTTCATGTCATTGCCAGACTTCCGATTTCTCGAAGAAATCGGAAGTCTGCTCACATCAGGGCGAGAGATAGTTGCTCAACCCGCACTGGCCGCTGAAAGCAGCGTTCCAGTTGATCTCGGGATGGATGCCGCTGAGGAGCAACTGGTAGGCGTCTATCGTGTCCAGGAACTCCATCCCTGCCGTCCCCACGCCAAAAGCGCTGTAGTCTGAGACCAGCATTTGCATACGAATGGCTGCGTTCGCGCCCAGCAGATTGGTGATCTGCGTCCGACAGTTCGCCATCGTGCCCAGTTGCAGGTTCGCCAGCGAGGCGTATTCGAAGGGAGCGATCACGCTCATGCCATCCCAGGCCTTCAACACTTCATGGGGATCGGACTTGGGGGTATCCGGCGCCTGTCCCCAGCACATCTCGTGCGTCTGACTGCTGCGGCAGGTCTGATATTTGCTGAGGTCATCCGCCGCCGTGGCAGTGTGATCGATATTCACAGAACCGCTGAGGGTGTTGTTCCCCGGCGGGTCGTTGCCATCCTGCGGGTTGATGGAGGCCTGCACCTGTACCTTGCCGGGTTGGGTGATGCCGTAGAACTGAAAGGTGCTGGCCGGGTCGAACACGCCGGCGCACTCGCCAGGGCGCAGATTGGCGTTGTAGACCAGGTGTACCTGATTATCGCCGACGGCCAGTGAGCCATCGAAAGGCGAGGCCACTTCCGAACCCAGATTGCAGACCGTGATTTCGAGCGTGCCCTCCGGCTGCGCGCCGTCGTAGCGAGTCAGGATTTGCCACACGGCCAGGTCGGGGGTACCGGCGCCGAGTTTCGCCGCGCGGGCGGCACGGAAATCGGCCACGTCCTGGGCATTGGAGGAGCAGAACATGAAGGTCTTCGGTGGCAGGGAAGCCATCGGGTTCATGTTTCCGTCCAGCAGGGAGAGGGTGTAAGTGACCTCGATGCCCTGCGGCGCGACGGCCTGGTTGGGAAACTGGCTCATCATGATCACGCCCAGGTCCAGCGGGAAGCCAAAACCGGGTTCGCCCTGCGGTGATTTGCCGATGGGATAGTGGTTGGTCCTCAGGGTAGCCGTCTCGCCGCCGGGGAGCATCTTCAGCGTGAGTTCCAGGCCGGCGTCCTGTCCGATCTTCTCGGCCGGGTCGAGGTAAGCCGCTATTGCCAGCAGGCTGTTCTCCCCCGGCGCGGGGCAGGCGCCGTCGCGGTAGAGCATAGGGTACGACCAGACCTCCATCCGCACCTTCGGCGGGATCGGCGTCACCGTGGGGGTGGGCAGGGCAATGGTGGGGACGGCCGTGCTGGCCGGAACCGGCGCGGGCCCCGAGATCGGGGGCGGGGTCGGCGTGGGCACGCCCAGGTTGCAGGCCAGCGAGGCCAGAATCAGCGCGCCGGCGATGAGCAAAATATGGGGGATGTGATGGTTTTTCATAAAGGTTTTCCCTTCTCCGCGTCCTTTACGATCTCGGCGGTGAATCTGTTTGTGCGGTGGTCTCCCGGTTCTTCGGTTTGGCAGACGCCTCGATACTCTCGGCACAAG